>DATAIE010001237.1:0-1843 GCA_036262875.1 Verrucomicrobiales bacterium | reverse complement strand
CCACTGATTCTCCTCCACCTCGCGATCAAAGATCTGCTTGAGGTCTTTGACGCCGTCGCGAGTCAGATATTTGCCTTCCGCCACGATGCCGACGCTCACCATGTCATTGTGCTGGGGAATGAACCAGAACCATCCCTTGTCCGGCACGTAGGCCACCGTGGTGTCTCCTTCGTCGATGCCTTCACCGCGCTGCGCGCCTTTGTAGTAGGTCCACACGGCGATCTTGTTCAGATAAGGATCGTTCATCCGCCAGCCGAGTTTGTTCGATGTGAACGCCTCCTTGCCCGTGCAGTCGAGCGTCATGGGAGCACGCAACGTATAGGGCTTTCCATCCTTCCCGGTGGCCTCGACGCCGATGACGGTGTCGCCATCCATGAGGAGGCGGTTTACGGTGGTTTCCTCGCGGACCTCGGCACCTTTTTCGCGTGCGTTGTCGAGCAGCAGTTGATCGAACTCAGAGCGCAGCACCTGCCAGGTTTGGGCTACCGTCTCGCGGTCGTAACGGCTGAAAAAATAGAACGGCTGTGAGCGCTTTCCGTCCGGCTGCACGAAGGTCACGCTGTACTTCTTCTGGAAGGCGGACTTCCGCATCTTCGGAATCATGCCGATGCGCTCCAGGGGCCCGAAAGTGAACGGAATGAGCGACTCGCCAATGTGATAGCGCGGAAATTTCTCACGCTCCAGAATGACCACGCGGTGGCCGTGTTCAGCGAGCACAGAGGCGGCGGAGGAGCCGGAGGGGCCGCCGCCGATGAGAATGGCATCGTAGTCGTTTTGCATAGGGTTGGTGGAGTCAGGCTTCAGCAGGATTAGCGGCGGGTTCCTTCACGGGTGCACTTTTACGGACACCCGTGAGGAGATCGAAAATGGGGGAAGCCATCACGGTAGTCACCACGGCCATGATGACGAGAATGGCGAAGAGACCCTCTGAAATGATGCCGCGCTGAAGACCGATGTTGATGATAATCAGTTCCATCAGGCCGCGCACGTTCATCAGTGTGCCGATGCCGAGCGCCTCGCGGTTGGAAATCCCCGTCGCGCGCGCCGCCAGCCAGCAGGCGACCCCTTTTCCGACGATGGAGGCGAACAGCACCGCTCCGCACATGAGCCACAGGAAGCCGGAGTTCAGCAGGCCCATCTTTGTGTTCAGTCCGGAGTAGGTGAAGAAGAGGGGCAGCAGCACCGCGACCGTGAACGGTTGGAGACGCGTCACCAGATCACGCACGATGATGCCGCGCGGGATGGTCACTCCGATGACAAAAGCGCCGAAGACCGCATGCAGCCCGATGAGTTCCGTGAACCAGCCCGCGGCACCCATCAGCACGAGGATGAAGACGAGTCCGGTTTCCGAGAGCGACCCGTCGCGAATCAGCCACGACTGCGCCTGCGAAAGGAGGGGGCGAATCAGGAGAGTCGCAACGGCCACGAAACCCAGGCCATAGCCGATATTCTCCAGCGCCAGCGACATATTCCCGTCCATGCCGGCGAGCACCACCGCGAGCAGTCCCCATGCACAAACATCATTGACCGCACCCGCACCCAGCGACACCGCGCCCATGGCTGTGCCGGTGAGTTTTTTGTGCTCGATCAACCGGGCCAGCACCGGAAAAGCGGTAATACACATGGAGGCCCCGAGGAAAAGCATGCCCTCCATTTGGCTGGTCTTTCCCGGAAAGAAGCTGGTGTGATGATAGAAGACCCAGCCCAGTCCCACTCCAAATACGAAGGGCACCACCATGCCGGCCACCGAAACGGCGATGGAGCTCTTCAGATATTGCCGCACGATGTCCGCACGGAATTCCAGTCCGACGATGAACATGTAAAAGGCAAGACCCAACTGAGC
>DATAIE010001236.1:0-3091 GCA_036262875.1 Verrucomicrobiales bacterium | reverse complement strand
TGAGGTGCGTCTCGGGCGTGTGGTCTTCGCCAATGAGCGCGTCCTCAGAGCAACCGCTGGCATTGAAATAACGGAGGGTGACATGCCGAAGGCCCCAGGCGGGACCGCAGTCGGCAAGGATGCGCTCCAGCATGAGCTTGCTGGAGCCGTAGGGATTGATGGGATTTTGAGGGTGATCCTCCGCGATGAGATCACGCTCAGGATTCCCGTAGGTGGCGGCGGTGGAGGAGAAGATGAACTGCCGGGTGCCGTGCCGGCACATCGCCTCCAGCAGAACGAGGGGCGCCGCGACGTTGTTGGCGTAGTACTTCAGCGGCTGCTCCACGGATTCCCCCACCAGCGCCCAGGCGGCAAAGTGCAGCACGGCGTCAATTTTCTCCCGTGAGAAAATGTTCTCCACCAGCACGGGATTGCCAAGGTCACCCTCCACAAGTTCCACTCCCGGGCTCACGATGGCCCCGCGATGCCCGAGTTCGAGACTGTCGAGAACGATGATGCGTTCGCCACTCTCCGCGAGCAGACGGGTGGTATGGGAGCCGATGTAGCCGGCACCGCCGGTGATCAGGAGAGACATGAAGAGTAAAAGGCGGGATCCAGGGGACCAGCGCAGGGAAGCCGGCTGAATTCAGGCAGCCGGAGTCACCATCGGGGGGAGAGGGCTGAACTCAGATGGCGGGACAGGGTCCGGGGACGAGGCGGTTATAATGAGCCTGCACCCGGTTCAGGAACCACTGCCATTTGCGCCCCGGACGGCCATTGTCCAAAAGGAAGTGGGGGCAGTTTTTATGCTCCGGGCTGACGCCGTGGCGCGGCCAGTGGTAGTGAGGCACCACGTTGTTCAACGGAATGTGATGGAGGTACATCAGATAAGCGGCGAGCCGGGCGGTGCGGTCCACCGTCTGGGCGCGGTCGTTGCCGCGGTGCTCACACATCTCGATACCGATGGAATAATTGTTCCCGGGCCCGTCGAAGTCGGCATGCTCACCCTGTTCGCTCGTGGGCAGATGCTGAACGGCAAGGTCCTCCTGGACGGTGAAGTGCCACGTCAGGAAGCCGATCCGGTTGCCGCCCGGACGCCGGTTGGCGCGGAGCTTGCCGTTTCGCAGAGCGGCGGCGTGGGCAAAGGCGTCGCCGGTAGGATTCTCCGTCGCGTGGATGGTAATATAGCGCGGCTGCATGGGCCGGTTGTAGCGGCGTCCGTAGGACCCGCTGGCGATCAGCCGGGGATACACCCTCACTTCCTGCTGGAGCAATTGGAGGGGAGTCAATCCTCCGGGGGGCGGCGGCGGCAGGGAAGCCTGCCACGCGGCGGTGCCCGGTCCCGAAGAGGAACAGGCGGACAGGAAAACGGCACAAAGCAGGGCAAAAAGGAGAGGTGTGCGCATGGCGCCGGTGGTAACGCAGCGGTGAGGGGATTTCAAGGTGAACCGCAAGCCCCCCTCGCCTGCCCCGGCGTCACGAAGCCGTGAGCGACCGGTGAACCGACCGCAGGGCATTGAGAAGGCCCGTCCAGTCCTCCGCCGTCTGATCCCAGGTGCTGCTGATGCGGAGCACCCGCCGGAGTTCGTCCGCCGGAATGCCCATCGCGGCGAGAACTTCCGAAGCCCCTCCCCCGCTGCTGCACGCGGAACCGGTGGAAACCTGGAATCCCTCACGGCTCAGGCGGGCGAGCCATTTGACATTGGCATGGTCCGGCAAAACGAGCAGCACCGTATTCCACAACCGGGGGGCATGGCCGCCCATCACACGAACACCGGAAATGGCCGACTGAATGGCTGCCTCGAAGGCGGTGCGGTGGATTTCCGGTTCAACGGCTCCGGCGAGCCAGGTTTCCCGGGCCTCCAGCGCCGCCAGCATCGCGGCGATACCCGGCAAATTTTCGGTACCGGCGCGGCGGCGCTCCTCCTGGGGGCCGCCCCGCAGCCACCGGAGCGGCGTGCCTCGTGCCACCTTCAGAAACCCCACTCCACGGGGTCCGCCGAACTTGTGGGCAGAACCCGTGAGAAAATCGCAGTCTCCGAGACCGGCACAGGGCCGTTTCCCCAGCCACTGGGCCGCATCGCAGTGAAAGGCGACTCCGGCCTCCTGGCAGAGGGCGAGCGCTTCCCGCCACGGCTGGAGAACGCCCGTTTCATTGTTGGCGGCCATGAGGGACACGAGCGCGGGCCTCTCCGCTTCCAAAAGTCGCCGGAGGGCGTCGAGGTCCACAACCCCGTCCGGCCCCGCCGGAAAAGAGAGGGCTCCGGAGGCCGGTTCGCGGACACTGGGATGCTCAATGGCGGAAACGGCAATGCGGGCACCGCGGCGCGCGAAATGGTCGATGACCGCATTGTTCGCCTCCGTGGCCCCGGAGAGGAAAACGAGGTCCTCCGGTTCGCACCCGAGAAGGTCGCCGAGACGGGAGCGGCAGTCGTCCAGGTGTTCCCGGGCTTCAGCGGCCTCACGATAGAGGCTGGAGGGATTGTGCCACGAAGCGGACAACCACGCCGCCCGGGCCGCCGGGTCCAGCGGGGTGGTGGCGTTGGCGTCAAAATAGCCGTTCACAGGCAAAACCGGCATCGCTGGAAACCGGGAAGCCGCGCCGCTCAGCCTTCGGGAGTCTCCACACGCTCCACCTTCACCTTCGCAATCCCCTGAGAGGAGCCGAGACCGATCCGCGCTGCCGCCGCCGGAGTGAGGTCGATAATACGGCCGCGGATATAGGGACCGCGGTCATTGATGCGAACGATCACACTCTTATTCGTGCCAAGGTGAGTCACTTTCACTTGTGAGCCGAGCGGCAAACTGCGGTGGGCCGCCGTCAGACCGCTGGAACTGAACCTCTCTCCGCTGGCTGTCCGGTGGTCTGTGTAGATGGAGGCCACCCCGTGCTGAGGTTCACCCGTGACTTTGGCAACAGGTGCCTTGGCAAGACTTGGCTCAGAGACGGAGGAGCATGAAGCGAGCTGCAGCGCAGCGGCTCCGGTAGCGAGGCATTTGGCCAGCAGCGGGTAAAAGGTGGTGCTCATAATCATGCAGTTTTCAGACGGGGAGGGGGTTGGCCGGGACCCAGGACTGAAAAGCGGAACAGGTAAAGGGAATAAATCGCTCG
>DATAIE010001235.1:0-4217 GCA_036262875.1 Verrucomicrobiales bacterium | reverse complement strand
TGTTTCTGGACCGCGAGATGTTTTCGGCGGGCGGGATCAATGGCAAAGAGGGCGGCACGTATGAACAGGTCAGCCGAATCTATCTCCAGGCACACCCGGAACTCCCGGGGCTGCCAGGGTTGAACGACAAAGCCCTCGCAGAGGTGAAGCAGCCCTACACCACCTATGCCCTGCGCGCAGGGGACTTCCAGTTTATCAAGCCGCGCGAAGCGGTGCCCGTAGCCGCGGCCGTTCCCGAAACCTCCCCTCCCCCGACAGCCGGGAAGAAATCCCCTCGCGCGAAAAAAGGAGCCAAAACCGCCGCCCCGCCAAAGCCAAAGCTCGTGGTGCCGCCGCTGACTTATGAGGAAATGGCCGCCGCGGATTTTCTCAGCTATTCGAGCGCGTGGGAATTCGTTGCCGAGCGTTTCCACTGCGATGAAGCCTTCCTGCGCCGCCTCAATCCGAAACTCGGGGAAAAGCCTGCAGTGGGAGACGGATTCAAAGTGCCGAATGTCATTCCGTTTGAAATCGAGAAGGCGCTCGACCTGCCGCTGCAACCCGCCGCCGATCCCCAAAAGCCCGTCACCGCTGCTGTGGAGAAGGATGCGCTGAAGGAGTCGTTTCTGAAAATCTCGCGCGAGGGGAAGCTCATCGCCGTCATGCCGATGGCCTCCGCGCGCCCGGGTCTGCGCGGCCGCGGCACCTGGACCATGCTCGATGTCATCCCGGGGCCGCGCCTGACCACTAAAAGGGAGCCGCGCGAAGCGCCGAAAACCCCGCCCGCGCCTGCCGGAACCACTCCGCCCGCAGCCGCACCGCCGCCACCGGAACAGCCTCCGCAATTCCTCGCCTCCGGCCCTAACAATCCCGCAGGCATTCTCTGGATCCAGCTTGGCAAAGCCGTGAAGAACAAGACGGCCGAGCCGCTGCCCTATGGCCTGCACGGCACCAGCATCCCCGCGAAAATGGCGTCCCAGCAAGGCATCGGCGGGCTGCGGCTGACAAATTGGGACATCGCCCGGGCGGTGCGCCTCCTGCCCGCCGGCACGTCGCTGGAGTGGGTCCCGGAGAAGAAGTAAAGGCCACGCAGGCTGGCACCGCTCACCCTGCTCTTGACAGAAGCATTCGCACCCGGCGGAGCAGGACGTTACTCGTCGTCTCCACCTCTTTGTTCGACCAATGCCCCCTCATGCCTGGCCATTTGGTCGGGCGACACATACCACGGAGCATGCTCCGCCCAATAGATATTCGCCTGCGGCCTCATCCCAGGATCTGCGTCCAACGTTCCACTCGGCACGACCCAGAACTGCCCATTGCGGCTCAACTTCGGCACCGGCGAGCCGCAATTCCGGCAAAAACAGCGCGGGAATCCCGGGTTCTCTTTCGTATCCACGAAGCGTTCGATGAGGTCCCCGCCCTGGGTCCACCGGACGGAACCTTCAGGAAACGCCAGGTTCGCGGCATGAACGGACCCTGTCGATTTCTGGCACGACCGGCAGTGGCAATAGAGAAACTTCAGCGGAGCGCCAGTAACCTCGAAGGCGACCTGCCCGCATAAACAAGACCCTGTGAGTGGCTGCATGGTATTTTGGAGAATGCTGAGGCGCGCCGGCCGGTTATGATCCTTCCCTGCGAAAGGACGGTCTGTAAAAAATATTCGCTGCCCTGTCCAGACAAAGCACCGCCGTTCGTCGTTAAGGTGAGACTTGAACCAAATCGCGCCGCCGGCGCGGTCTCAGCCAGGCCCTCTCCCCATCCGAACCCAAAACAAAAGTACTGCCGCCATGAACAAATCGATCTTCCTCAACCTCCCCGTCCGCGACGTTGCAAAGTCCCAGGCCTTTTTCGAAGCCCTCGGGTTCGCACCCAATCCGCAGTTCACCGGCGAGGGCGGCGCCTGCATCATCATCAGCGACACGATTTTCGTGATGCTCCTCCCGCACGATAAATTCCTCCACTTTGCCCCCAAAGGCATCTGCGATACCACGACCGCCAACGAGGTGCTCCTGACTCTCCAATGCGAAAGCCGTGAAGAGGTGGACACGCTGGTAAGGAAAGCCGTGGGTGCCGGCGGCAAGGCGCACGAAGAGGCGCAGGATCACGGATTCATGTATGACCACGGTTTTATCGACCTCGACGGCCACGCCTGGGGAGTCTTCTGGATCAACCCCGCCGCTGCCCCGGCGGCCTGAGCCGGAACCGGGGTGCAGATGCGCCGAAAAGGAGCGCGGATTTTTGATCCAATGCCGCGCATTTATGCTGGACAAGCCGCCTCTTTGCCGGGTCGTTGTGCGACTGACGGAAGGTGCCCGGGCGGCGTTCGGGCAAAACATCAGCAAATATGACCAGCAGACGAAAACTTTTCGCAGGCGCAGGCGCTCTGGGCAGTGGAGTGCTGGCCAACCTTTGCTTTGCGAACCGGGTTGCCGCAGCAGCGCCGGCACCCGTGCCGCAGCGGGCGTTCCGGTTTGTCCATTTTGGCGATACTCATGTGGGGCACACCATTCCTTTCAGCCTGTCCGCCGGGGGATATCCGAAGGCCCTGAAGCACGTGCATGCGGTGGAGGATGCGCCCGACTTCATCCTGCACACCGGCGACATCATCACCGATGCCTTCTGGGCCACCCGCGAAAGTGCCGCCGCTCAGTGGGAGGCGTGGCGCAAAGTAATGAAAGAGCACTGCACCCTCCCCATTCGCTACACGCTGGGGAATCATGACGTGAACTTCGGCTGGGATCGCGGAGACGGCACGGCGAAATTCCCCGGCAAAAGCCTCGCCCTGGAAAACGCCGGCCTCGCCTCTCCTTACTACAGCTTCGATCACAAAGGCTGGCATTTCATCGTCCTCGATAACACGCAGCCCGGCGGCTGGAACGGATTTCAGATTCTGCTCGACGATGCTCAGGTCGCCTGGCTCGAAGAGGATCTGAAACGGACCCCGCCGGAAGTGCCGGTCATCGTGGCCACGCACGCCCCTATCATTTGTGTGGCCTGCTTTTTCGAGCCCCTGTCCAAAAAGCACCCTGACGGCATGGTGATTTCCAATGACTGCGTCCACCAGGATGTGGCCCGGCTCCATGCGATTTTCCGCAAACACCCGAACATCAAACTCTGCCTCAGCGGCCATTACCATCAGGTGGATCATTGCCGCTATCTGGGGGTGGACTACATCTGCGGGGGAGCTGTTTGCGCCGACTACTGGCGCCGTCCGCTGACCTACCGGCCGGAGTTTGAAGCGGGCTACGGCGTGGTGGATCTGTTCGCGGACGGCGCTTTCGAATACCGGTTCATCGACTATGGACTCACTGGATATCAGGATGATCCCAAGCGCCCGCGCCATCCGTGGGGCAAAATCTGAAAGCCCGGGACAGGCCGTCACGATTCATCATCCTTACGGCATTTCCTCCGCGCGCAGGCGCACGTAGAACTTAGGCGTGCTGGCAGGTACGGCCCCCGTGTCGAAGACGAAGCGGGTGCGTCCTCCGCTGAGTGGGGTGGCGGTGGGCGTGGTGAGATTCCAGGTTCCGGTGCCGTCACGCACAGCCAGGGGCTGCCAGTTTTGGAGGTTGGTGCTCGTCTGAACGATGAGGCGCACCTTGCTGTCGTAGCTCGTCATCAGGCGCAGGTCGGCGAAGGCATGGGCGTTCAGGCCCTGGGTGGTGAGGAGAAGCGGGCGCGGATCGGCCACGCCGGGGGCGGCGGAATTCGGATTCTGGCCCATGATGTATTCCACGATGTTCGAGTTTCCGTCGCCGTCGGGATCAGCGTCGTTGGCCCCGGCGCCCGAGTTGTTCGGTGAGCCAAAGTTGCCGATACGCCACAGTTGCAGCGCAGAATACTGCGGCACCACCTGAACGAGAGAGGCCTTCGCGAGAGGAGTGAACAGCGCCGATTCGGTCATGCCACGGCCATCCTGCGTCTCGACTGCAACATAATGGAGCCAGACAAAAAACCGCTGGATGGAACCGCTGCCCGCGTTGGCGGTGGCCGTGAGTCGCAACGTGAGCGGAACCGTCGCGCCGGTAGTGACGGGCACGAGATTTCCCAGCACTGAATTATAATCGATGGCCAGGTTGCCGGTGGCGGCCTCATAGTCAGCCGGTCCGGTGCTGCCGACGACCGTGCCGTTCACCATCAGGCTGACGCCCGCCACCACTTGGGAGAATTCCGTGGCAGTGAGCGCACTGCCCTCCACCCAGCCGTCGCCCGACGGCAGAGCGCGTGTGAAACGCACG
>DATAIE010001234.1:0-6558 GCA_036262875.1 Verrucomicrobiales bacterium | reverse complement strand
AGAAAGTCCGGGTCCATGGAGGCCGGATCGATTTGCGCAGAGGAACCCGATTCGATGATCATGAGCCATTCCCACGCGGCATCGAATGCCACCACCTCCTCTGCCGGTCCGGGAGTCGCGGACAAAAGAAGCGCCGCGGTGAGTGCCCCGTGGCAGGAACAGGGGAAAGTCCTGTCCGGAAGTGAATCAGAAACAGCCCGGTCCGTCATCCCCTTTTCCATGGACGGTTGGATTCAGTCGGCTGCGATAGTGAATCGCGGATGGAAAACATCTTGCCGCGTTCCCTGGCGCGGGATGATGAGTATCCGGCGTAATCCTCCATCCGATGCTGACTTTCCAGGATCACTTTTGTCAGGCGGGGCGCTGGCAGCGGCGCCAGTTCCTGCGGGCGGGGGCGTTGGCGCTCGGCGGGCTTACGCTGGGAGATCAGTTTGCGGTGAAGGCAGCCGCGGGAAAAGAGAACAACCCGCTGAAGGACCGGTCGGTGATCTTTCTGTTCATGCACGGAGGGCCTTCGCAGTTCGAGACATTCGATCCAAAGATGAATGCGCCGTCGAATATCCGCAGTGCAACGGGGGAGATTCCGACGACGCTGCCGGGAATCACGTTTGGGAGCACCTTCAAGCGGCTGGCAAAACTGGCGCATAAGTTCAGCATCGTGCGCTCGTTCGTCACCGGGAACGGGAATCATGATATCAAACCGGTTTTGAGCCCGGATACACTGAGGGCGAACATGGGGTCCCTCTATTCCAGCATCGCCGGTGCCTCGCGGCTGGACACGGCGATGCCGACGAACGTCACGCTTTTTCCCCGCTCGGTGGATCCGAAGGCGCAGGCGGCGGTAACGGATTTCGGAAACTTCGAGGGCACCGGAGATTTGAGCCGGGCATATGCGCCCTTCGTGCCGGGAGCCGGCGCGGATTTGCAGCAGGACATGCGCCTGAATCTGCCGGAGGGCCGTTTCCATGATCGGCGGGCGTTGCTCAGTGCCCTGGACGACTGGAAGCGCTGGGCGGATGGCAGCGAGACGGTTCAGGGATTCAACGGGATCCAGCAGCAGGCTTTCGATGCGCTGCACCGCGGCGTGTTCGATGCCTTCGATCTCGCGCGCGAAGATCCGCGCCTCCTCGCACGGTACGATACCGCGCCGCTGCTGCCTCGCGAGCGCATCAGTGCGGAGTGGAAGAACATCGACCACTATGCTACGAATGCTCTCACGCTGGGCCGACAGCTTTTGCTGGCCCGCAGGCTCTGCGAACGCGGCGCGGGATTTGTCACCGTGACCACGAGTTTCATCTGGGACATGCACGCCGATGTGAACAACGCGCCCATGACCACGGGGATGGAATACGTGGGCACGCCCTTCGATCACGCGGTTTCCGCGTTTATCGAAGACGTCGAGGCACGCGGCCTGAGTGATAAAATCCTGCTCGTTTGCTGCGGCGAAATGGGGCGCACTCCGGCGATCAATAACAAGGGAGGACGCGACCACTGGGGCAATCTCGCTCCGCTTCTCCTCTACGGAGGCGGCCTGAAGATGGGCCAGGTGATCGGGCAATCCTCACGCGACGGCGGTGAACCCGCGGCGCAGCCGGTAACGATGAAAGACCTGCTGGCCACCATCATGCATTGCCTCATGGACGTCGGTCAGGTGCGACTCATGCCCGGCGCTCCACAGCGGGTGATCGAGGCCATCACGCGCGGAGAGCCGATACGCGGGCTGGTGTGAGGAAGCCACAGCAGAGGGAGCATCCGAGTGGTGCTCCGCGACTGGGAGCGCCGCCGTCCCGGCGGCTTTATCTTTTCCTTCCGCGCAGCGGCACTTTTAAATGAGTTCTAAGATATGTGTCGCTTCGCGATGACGGTAAAAGCCGCCGGGACGGCAGCGCTCCCAGTCGCGGGGCACCACTCGGATGCTCCCTCCCGGAGGGTGCGCAGGTGTACCGTTCGTTCGTCGTTTCTGACTCCGCCTGGGTAGAACCTGTGTTGAATTTATTTGGCCGCAGCTCCGTCCCATGAGCGCACCTTGATCGACGTGGTCCCGGGATTGCCGTTGAGGCGATGCGGGTTCCTGGCGGGAAGGTTTTTCAGACACACGCTCAACCTTTTCATTTCATGGCTCTTTATCGTTATCAGCGCATTTCTTCAGGCTCCAGGCAGATCGGCAAAGGGATCAGCATGAGCTGGTCCGGCAACAATATCAATCTCACCGCCAATCTGGAAGTATCGGGTGCCTCCGCCACCGCCGCCATCGCAACGGGCATAGGAGAGACGATCCGGAAAATCTGGAATGCGTCGTTTGACGAAAACTACCGTGTGGTGACCACGGTGGATGTGCTTTTCCGCGGCACCGGAAGTGCCAGCGACAGCCGCTCGCAGATCGAGGTCACCACCGACGGCAGTGCCACGAACGTGAGCACCTTTCCGACGCTCTACTATGCGAGCATGAACTATCACCTCAATACCAGCACAGTCATCGATTGGACGCCCGCTCACGAGTTTGGCCACATGCTGGGGTTGGATGACCGCTACGATGAAAGCACCTGGAGCCGGATTCGTGACGTGTTCGGCTATTCAAGAACCACGACGATCCAGCCGGGCTGGGAGGGGAACATTATGGCGGCCCACCGGGGGACGCTGCAAAAACGGAATTTGCAGGAACTGTTTGCCATCCACGCGACGGAGCTTGTGACCTGTGTGGAGGATGCCGCCACTGAATTTGTAGGCGGACTGGAGCGGGGCATCCGCGGGCTTTACGGAATTCCCTGGTAGTCATTCCTCATTCTCCCGGGTAGCGGATTTCTCCTCTCGAATTCGGAGGGAGCACATGGCCTTTCTGATAGATTCGGTGCCACAGCAGCCGCTCTTCATAGTCTTCTCCCCGGCCCGGAACGGGCATCCACCAACTCGCGGGAAACCCTCCGGACTGCACCGGTAACCACGAAGTGACAAACAGTCCCGCCTGTTCAATCAAGTGATCGAGCCGTTCGGCAAACTCTCTGATGTCAGCCGGGAACGCATTGTTGCAATAGATGGACTTCTCAAACGGCGATTGCTGAATCCACAAAATCCACTGGCTTCCATCTGCAATATCCGGGCGGGAGTAGGATCTCCCCATTTCTGTCAGGCGAAGCGAGTTCACTATTTCTGTGAGCTTTTTCGTCCGTGCAGCCGGCAGATGCAATGAGGCGGACTCGCGGGAATAGTAGTAGCCGCCGTCCGCATGCTGGCGGGTGGCGAAACGCTGCATCCGGGCATGGCCGCTCCCGTCCACTCTGATGATCTCCAGCCCATCCATGCCGCCGCCTCTTCCCAATTCGACAACGAACGGTTTCGCCGGGTCGACCGTGAAGGCCGGCCGGGTGTCCGGTTCGATTTCGATTCCCAGGCCGCCACGTTTGCGAATGTAGAGATAGAAACAGGCTGCCCCTGCAAGAAGCAGCACTAACAATCCACCGAAGATCCTCTTTCTTCGCGTCGTCATGGAGGGATGTTGATCACCGGCGACCCGCAAGGTCAAGCGTGCGGGCACCGCCTCTCACGCAGGGAGAAACTCCACTGGTGCAAACTGTCCGCCGAGCACCGGAGCGGACGGGATGCGGAGCCAGCGGTCCAGCAGAGTGGCATAAACGGAGCGGAAGTCGGTGGCGTGTTTGAGATCTCCGTCATCGAGATCGGTGAGGCTGGGATGCGGGCCGAAGAGACCGGCTTTGGCCGCGCCGGAGACGATGAACATTTGAGAAGCCGCACCGTGGTCCGTGCCGAGGCTGGCGTTTTCCTTAAGACGGCGGCCAAACTCGGAATAGGTGGCGAGCAGGACGCGGTCTGCGAGTTGGTGAGCGCGCAGGTCTTTGAAGAAGGCGGAGACGGCTCCGGAAAGTTCACCGAGGAGAGCGGCGTGGGAAGCGGCCTGACGGGAATGGGTATCGAATCCTCCCAGTGATACGAAGAAGATGCGTGTGCCGAGTTCCCCCGCGATGAGTTGAGCCACGGTCTTGAGGTTCGCGGCAAGTTGAGTCTGCGGATAAGGCACGGCGGGCTGGTAGCCGGCGGCGACCTGCTTGAGCTTTTCAGAACTGTCGATGGCCGTGCCGAGGGTCTGGCGGATGAAGTTCAGATCGGCGGAGGAGGAGGTGCGGGTGTTTTCCGCCAGCTTCCGGGCCAGTGACTGCTGCAACTGGCGGTCCGCCGCGGAGGCTTCGCCGAAGCGGAGCTGATAGTCATCGATACTGCGGATGGACGGCACATTCGTGCGGGAGGCGACGAGGGAGAGCGGCAGGTTTTCGGTGCCGAGGGCCAGCGCAGGCACCTTGCCGGCAAAGCGTGCGGCGCTGAGATCCAGCGCACGCCCCAGCCAGCCGTCACCGGTGATTTCCGATTCGGGCTGGGCAGTGTTCCAGATGTCCATCGAGCGGAAGTGAGACCGGTTGGGGTGAGGATAACCGACGCCCTGAACGATGGACAGCGCGCCTTCGTCATAGAGTGCCTTCAGGCCCGTGAGCTGCGGATGCAGGCCGACATGGCCATCGATCTTCAGCACGGTATCGCGTCCGATGGCGAGCCCCGGACGGGCTGCGTGATAGGCGTCGTCCGCCCACGGAATGACAGTATTCAATCCATCGTTGCCTCCGGCGAGTTGGACTATGACGAGGATGGGCTGATCGTGATCTTTCGTTTCACTGGCGGCGATGGCCCGTGAGAGAAACGCGGGGGGCGCTGCGCCGAGGGCGACGAGACCGGCGGAGCGCGAGAGAAAGTGGCGGCGGTTCATGGCGGCGGGTCAGGTGAGTTGGAATTCCGGCATGGTGAGAAGGAGATGCAGAGCTCCCTGGGTGCGGGCGTCGCGGGAGCCCGAGGCTTTCTCGAGCCAGGCTGCGACCGGTGCGGTATCGGCATCACGGGCGAGGAGCAGCTCGGCCTGTTTTTCGAGGGATGACGGGATCGTGCCGATCCTCCCATAGGTATCGGAACCGGTGAGGCTGGCTGCGAAGTTAGCGCGCTGGAGCAGCGTGGCGGAGGTGATCCAGAGACGGCCGCCTTCCCATCCTTTGACGGTCGGCGGCTGGAACAGATCCTGTCCCAGGTTTGCGATGACCTTCGCCATCGTCTTGAGATTGGGCCGGACCTCCAGAGCGCGGCAGGCACCGAGGACGAACTGCACCGGGCTCTTGATGAGGCTGTGCCGGACGGCAGCGGAGAAAAACAACTGCGAGCCGAGCAGGTCCCGCAGGACGGACTTCATTTGAAAATCGTGCTTCCGGATGCTGGCGGCGAGAGCGGCGATTTCGGGTTCGCCAGGCGAGGGCATGACGAACTCGCGGAGGAGCTTGAGCGCCAGGAAACGCGGGCACGCGTCGTGTGCGAGACAGAGACGCAGAATGTCGTCGCCATCAAAATTGCCCGAGGCTTTGAAGAGCGTCTTGCTTCCGGTGTCGTGCTGGAGACGGTTGAACCAGAACTCTTCGTTCCGTACGTGCCAGCCGGTGAAGGCGCGGGCGGCCTCGCGGATATCCGTCTCCGAATAGTGGCCGACACCGAGGGTGAACAGCTCCATCAGCTCCCGGGCGAAATTTTCGTTAGGGCTGCGGAGCCGGTTCGCATTGCCGTCCAGCCACATGAGCATGGCCACATCGCGCGCCATGCCCGTGAGCAGGGCTTTGAAATCACCGAGCGCGTGAGCGCGGAGGAGTTCGTTCTGTGCGCCCATGTGGCGGGCGGAGCGCACCTTGACGTTGGACGTGGCAAAATGGTTATGCCAGAAAAGGCACATCTTTTCCGTCAGGGGCGACGGCCCCGCCGTCATGCGGTAGAGCCACCAGGTTTTGAGCTGCTCCACGTCGTCCGCATCCATCGCCGTCTGCCGCAGGAGGGCGGAGGTTTCGGCAAACGCAGGCTCCTCCGGCGGCGGTGTGAGGAGCCGGTCGAGCGTCTTTTCGGGACCATCGGCGAGGGCACGGGCAATATCGGCCTCACCGGCGCCGCACTGCGTCCGCCAGAGGAGGTGCGCGGCGTCTCTTCTCGACCAGCCTTGCTGGCGGAAATCACAGGGAGCGAGGTCCATGACGGGTGGGTGCGGGTTGTTCAAGGGAGGCTGAACCGTAAGACACCCGGCGGCGGACGAAAGGTTACGTTACGTCGCAACTCCGCCCCAAACTACTGCCGGAGACACTACGGTGTCGCAGCCTTGAGCCGGATAAACTGCTTCCCCGGACCCGCTGGAAGAAGGACGGAAATGCGATCCGAAGTGCCGTCCGGGTTGGCGGTTACGGTGGTGGAGGCGGCAGAAGCCGGGGTCCAGGTTTGCAGGTCGATACTTGTTTCAAGGATATAGGACCACCCCTGGAGATCCCGCGGACGACTGGAGAGTACGGCGCGGAAAGAAGTGCCCTCCTGTTCAATGGTGATCGGCGGCGGCGCGTAGATTTGGACCGGGCCGGCCTGGCCCGTGATGCCGTCGTCCGTCGTGACTGTGAGCCGCACGCGGCGGTTTACGGAGGGAAAGATGATTTTGAGCCGCTTGCCGGGATAGGCACCCGAACCCGGCGTAACGGAATCGAC
>DATAIE010001233.1:0-10687 GCA_036262875.1 Verrucomicrobiales bacterium | reverse complement strand
CATTGCACCGTGATGCTGCAAAAGCTGTTCATCGTATTCGACACCATGTCGTCGCGGTCCAGGTTCCGTGCGATGCGACCGTCTGTTTTGGTTTCGGGCACTTCCACATGTCCGATGAAGTCCCACGGTCCCGCGGCGATGAAACCCAGCGCTTCGATGCCGTCCGGCGTTCCCGGAAATAAGACATCTCCGGCCAACTGTTCCTGAACAAAACGACCGTACGGCTTGTCGTCGTTGAATGAACGAATGACATAGTCCCGGTAGGGCCACGCATTCGGACGCGGCTGGTCCTTGTCATAGCCGTGCGTTTCGCCAAACCGCGCCACATCCAGCCAGTGCCGCGCCCAGCGCTCGCCATAGCGCGGGGAGGCGAGCAGCTTGTCCACCAGCTTTTCATAGGCCTTCGGATCAGGGTCAGCCACAAAGGCGTCCACCTCTTCAGGCGACGGCGGCAGGCCAGTGAGATCGAAATACACGCGGCGAATGAGCGTGCGCCGGTCCGCCTCCGGAGCCATCGCGAGGCCCTTCTCCGCCAGCTTGACGGCGATGAACGAGTCCACCGCCGTGCGCAGCCCCGGTGCTGTCGAAGCCGGAACCGCAGGCCGCACGAGGGGTTTGAGAGACCACCAGTCGTGCGAGGTGTTTTTCGGCGCAGCGAATGCGCTGCCGCAGAGAAACAGACCGGCAAAAAGACGAAGGGGGGAAGGCATGGAAGAGGATACGTTCCGGCAGGGGGTTCTCAATTCACACGATGGTGCGAGCCCCGGATTTTACGGTCTTGCCCCGGCGATGAAAACTCCGATTTTACAGCAGCCGTTCCTGGAGTGCCTTGGCCACGGCGCCGGTGCCGGTGGTGACGTGCAGCTTTTCATAGATGTGCCGCATGTGGGTGTTCACCGTGTGGACACTCAAAGACATACGGTCGGCGATTTCCTTTTTGATGTGACCGGCCACCATGAACTGGAGGATTTCCTTTTCACGGGCGGTCAGTCCGTAGTTTTTTTGCTCGGGTGCGAAACTGGAAAACATGGCGAGCACCCGCCGGGCGACACGGCTGTTCATGGGGGAACCCCCGTCGAGCGTGTCGCGAATGGCGGCGGCGATGTCGCGCACAGGGGCCGTCTTCAGGAGATAGCCGGAGGCGCCCGCGCAGATGGCCCGGAAGATTTTGTCATCGTCCTCGAAAACAGTCAGGATGACCAGCGAGGTGCCGGGCATGGCCTCGCGGAAAAGCCGGAGTCCTGCGATGCCGTCCATTCCGGGCAGTCCCACATCGAGGAGAATGACTTGCGGAGCATTGCGGCTGCGGGAGGCGGCGAGGGCGTTTTCACAACTGGAGAAACTGCCGGGGCAGAGAAAGCAGCCGGTTTTTTCCAGCGCGCGGGCGAGGCTCCGGCGGAAGCTGTCATTATCCTCCACCAGCCAGAGGGTAATCGGTTCGGATGAGGTGCTCATTTGGGAGAGGAAAGAGGCAGCGTCAGGGCCAGGCGGGTGCCCCGGCCGGGAGAGGAATCGAGTTTCAACTGACCGCGCAGCCGCTGGGCGCGGCGCTGCATATTGGCCAGCCCGTGGCCGGCGGCGGCGGCGGGATCGAAGCCGTGGCCGTTGTCTTCGATCTCCATGTGGAAATGGCTGCCGGTGCCGCTGACACTGATATTCACGAGCGTGGCGGAGGCGTGTTTGCGCACGTTATGCAGGGCCTCCTTGAGGATGAGCAGGACATCCCGCTGGGCGCTGAGCGAAAGATACCCGCGGAGGCCGTTCACGTTCCAGTTCCACTCCATACCGGTCAGCAGTGAGGCCGCGCTCCCGCGCAGCCGGTCTGCGAGATCATCCGTCGTCTTCTCGCCCGGACTGATGAGCCAGACGATGTCACGCATGGATTCCGTGGTTTCCCGTGACACGCGATGAATTTCCTCCAGTTCCGTGCGCATCGTTTCGCCGTCGTGCGGACTATCCAGAGCCATCTGACTGAGGATGGCGATGCTTCCGAGATTGCTGCCCACCTCATCATGCAGGTCCTGAGCGATGTCCTGCCGAAGGCGTCTGGCTTCGCGCCGGTGTTTTTCCCGCGAGCGGCGGTGAAGCAGGGCGGACAGGCCCGCCACTCCACAGGCCAGTCCGGTGGCGCTCCAGATCAACCGCGTCTCCGCCATGGCGGTGAGCGTGGTCCGGCGCTGATCGAGCGCCGCCAGTTCCGATTCCAAAGCCTGACGTCTGGCGAGGGCTGCCAGCCAGGTGGCGATATTCCCCAGTCCCGGACGGGGCGCGATGTCATCCACGAGGAACTGAGGATGCCAGCGTCCTTCGCCCACGGTATCCGAGGTGTCTACGGGCTGCGAAACGGAGACATTATTGCCGCTGGAAAAGACCTGCATTTCCGCCATGGCCATGACCCAGGTGTCTTCGTCCCGCTGCCAGAGTTGAGTGGCGGTGAGGCGCACATACCGGGCCTTGATTTTCCCGCCGGGAATCACCACCGGCTTGTCTCCGGGATTGGGAAACTCATGGCCGGTGTGATCCGCGAAAGCGCACGATGTCTGAAAGTTATCAAATTCGGACCCTTCTATTTTGAAGCGTACCGGAAATCCGAATCCGATGGTGTCCGGATAATCGATCGGTCGCGCGGGGATCAGCCTGATCTCATCCACCGGCATCATTTTTCCGAGGTCCACCTGCACCCAGTGGGTGAAGCCAGGGGAATCGTGAAGCTCCGAGTGATGGCCGTTGGTCGGCAGCATTTGAGTGTCGGTCGGTTTTCCAAGAACGCTGCTGTCATCTGTGAGGAAATACCGGGACCACATGGCCGGACTTTCAAAGGAGTCGGAGACCGTGGCGGGAAGATGCCAGGCGCGGTTGCGGTTTCCCGAAACAACCAGCAACTCACCAAGAGCAAAGATATATTCATCGATGCGCCGGAACAGTTTGGTGGCGGTGATCCTGACAAACTGAGCTGTGCGCCCGCCCACGTGAATCGATACCGGGGCGAGTCCCGGATTGGGCCGGTCCGCGTCCGTGCAGTCTGACGCGGTGAAGCAGTCCGAGAAGTCCTCCCGGTTGGCCAGTTCAACGCGAAACCGGACCGGAAATCCGAATCCCGGGCCCGGAAAATCCCCAAAGCGAAACCACGCCGGGACGAGCACGATGTCGTCCACCGGGTATTGCCGCCCCAGATCGACGAGGACCCATTTTTCCGTTTCCGCGGCAGGCGCCGGCTGGCTGCGGTATCCGGCGGGAAGGCTGGCCGGGCGGAATCGCGCCTCCGGAAGAGACTCGATTTCCGTCAGAATGTCCGCCCGCCTCCGTTCCACGTCACGCAGTTCGCCGCTGAAAAGGCGCGCCCATCCGGTGCCGGTGTCGGCGTGCAGCGGTGCGGAGAAGCACAGCAGCAGGCAGAGGATCAGGCGCGGGCGCGGCATGGACGGGATGATTTGAACGGGGGCTGGTTTGATCTGCGACCATAGAGCCTCCCCCGTTCCTGTGCCACCTCGCATGATGATGCGACACCCGGAATGTCCCGGGAGCCGCAGAGCTTCCCCGCGAGTCACACGATGGTGTGATGCCATGTTTTTGAAAATCCGGATAAACCATTTCCGCGCGGCCCTAACGTTTTGTCCGCGTCCGGTTTTTCATTATCACGCCATCATGTGATACCAAAGGCCCGGCGTTTTCCTAGGATACGCCGCGCCACGGGGATTTCGCCATTTTGTCACGTCACCTCATTCCAGTCATCCTGTCTACTGCTTATGAAATTGTTCTTACGCCTTTGGTTTCCGCTGCTCCCTTTTTTGCTGCCCGTTCCGGAATCCCGCGCCGCCGTCGCTGTGGGCGCTTCGTCGCTCATCGGTACGCTTGATTACAGTGACGGCTTCACTTTCGGCACCGGTGGAAGCGGCACCCGGAACGGCACGGCCTATACTGCGGGGGCCTTTCCGATCACTACAGCCCCGCTGCTCCAGTTGGAGAACAGCTACAGCAATCCGGTGCGGTCCTGGTCCCCCTCGTTGTGGAGCTTGAACAACGATGCCAATTTTCTTAACGGGAACCTGAACTATCCCGGCGGCAGCGGCGGCGGGTCTGTCAGCGGCTTTACCCAGACGGGCAACGCTCTGGACTACGGAATCGAATACGATTTGAGAAACAGATTCGTGGTTCAGTTTGACGCCGTACAGACCGCGGACCGCGTGGATATCACCGCCACCAACGTGCGGAACGGCATTGCCGGCGCCAACGGCATTTCGATCTTCTTTCGCACCAACGGGTTTACCAATCTTGGAAATTCGGCCGAGATCGGGATCTATAATCCATCGATCGGGGAAGTGCTGGTTCCGTTCGATACCGGCTCCGCCAGTGTAGATCTCGGTGAGTGGCACAACTACGCCGTCAGCTTCGACTTAACCGCGCTGCAGATCGGAGTTTATGTCGACCAGATTTCGCTGGGAACCATTGATCTCAATACCTTCGGCGGGACGAAATTTGGCGGCGGCGTGGTCGCTCCGGGGGCCTTTGCAGGCGTAGTCTCCGCGGCCACGAACGATGCCGTCAGCGTTGGCGCCTCCGGCAATAATCGCGTGTGGACGGATAATTTCCAGGTGGGGGCCATGGTGCCCGAGCCCGGGGCCGCTGCGCTGAGCCTTGCCTCCGCGGGTATCCTGCTGCGCCGCCGCCGCAAAGCCTGACCTTTTCGCGGCTCCTTCTTTTTCGGCACGCGGATTTCCGCAGTGCTTCCAGTCTGTCACGGTGCGAAGCAAATGCCGGGGGGCTTCCGTCCGCACCGGCCCGTGAAAGCGGGCAAGACAGACTGGAGGCGCGGGTGGCCTGTGTCTGTGCCGTTCCCCTGTTTTTGCAAAACGTTCATCAGTCTCCCCATCATGAGATACATCCTCGGATTTCTTGCCGCTCTTACCGTCTCCGCCACTGCAGACAGCGTGGTCGTTTTCAATGAAATCCATTACCATCCGGATACCGGCGAGGCCTCACGGGAATACATCGAACTGCACAACCAGATGGCAGTGGATGTGGATATGTCGGGGTGGGAAATCACGGGTGGAGTAAACTATACGTTTCCCTCCGGCACCATCATTCCAGGCCGCGGGTTCGTTGTCGTGGCGGTGGACCCGGCGGGGGTGCAGGCGGCCTATGGAGCCGCCGGCGTGCTGGGGCCGTGGACGGGAAGGCTCTCCAACAGCGGGGAGGATCTGCACCTTCGCGATAACAACGGGCGGGAAATGGATGAGGTGGACTATGGCACCGGCGGAAAATGGCCTGCGGGTGCGGACGGCGCGGGACCTTCGCTCACCAAGACGAATCCCAACGCGGCCAGCAGTGAGGCGGCGAACTGGACGACGAGCTGGCAAAAGGGAGGCACGCCCGGGTCGGCGAATTTTCCGGATCCGAATGCACCGTTCGTTCCACCCGCCGGGCTCATTTCTTTCTGGCGCATGAATGAAGGCAGCGGCACGACTATTCTCGACGCCGCAGGAGGCAATACGGGGACGCTGGGAGCGGGAGTGACGCGGGTGGCGGGCCTCACCGGCAGCGGAGCATTGAGTTTTGACAACACCTCCGCGGCCTCTGTGAATGCCGGCACCGGCGCGAGTCTCGCCGTGACTACCGGCATTACCATCGAGGCGCTGATCAAGCCCGCATGGGACGGCACCGGCACGGACACGCTCTACAGCCGCAACAACGCCGCTGTTGCCGGGAATCTCGCGGCCTGGTACGCCTTTGATGAAGCGGCTTCCGGAACGGTCGCGGCGGGAGATGCGGCGGGGGGCTCCGCCGGGACCTTTATCGGCAGTGCCGCACGCACCGCGGGCGCGGGAGGCTCCACCGGAGCACTGCACTGCAACAATGCGGGAGCGGACGGCGTGAGCGTGGGATCGGCGATGACCTTCAGCACGGGCCTGACGATTTCCGCGTGGATCAAGCCGGCGTGGACCGGCAACAGCGGCGACTATGACGAGATCTTCCGCAAGGAGGACGGGAACAACCGCATCCTGTTCAGCTTCCAGAATGATACCAACAATCCCAGTGCCAGTCCGCCCGTGGCCGCCGGCCCGGTGCTCTCCCTGGGATTGAATACAGGAGGATACAAAGAAATGGACATGCCGCTGGATGGTGCGTCCGGCCGTCCCACGCTGGCGGCTCTGAAGGACGGAAACTATCACCACGTGGCGGCCACTTATGACGGCGCCACGGGCATCAAGGCCATCTACGTGGATGGCACGCTCCGCTACAGCACCACCCACAGCGGCAATATGCTCAGCGGCGGCGGCGCCGTTGCGGTCATTGGCAATACCGGCACCGGCGGTGGAGAGGCATTCAACGGGGATATCGACGACTTTGCCCTCTTCAAGGTGGCGCTGACAGCGGCCCAGATTTCGTCGCTGGCCGGTCGCACCGCTACGCCTTTGACTGTCCTGCCCGGCGGCCCGCAACCGCCGCGGGTGCTGCTCGCCTTTCAAAATGACGGCAACAATGCGGCGGCCAATCCTCCGGTGGCCGCGGGACCGGTGCTCTCCTTCGGGTTGAATACAGGAGGCATCTACAGCGAACTCGACATGCCGCTCGACGGTGTCTCCGGACGCCCCACCGTGGCGCAACTCACCGACGGTCAAAAACACCTGATCGCCGCGGCCTACGATGCTGCGACGGGCGTGAAGTCCATCTATGTGGACGGCGCACTGAGTTACAGCACGACTTTGAGCGGAGTCATTTCCTCCGCGGGGAGTGCACCGGCCACCCTGGGAAATGCCGCGCCGGGCGGCACGGAGGCTTTCACCGGTGTCATGGATGAAGCGGCCTACTGGAGCAGGGCGCTGTCGCTCTCAGAGGTGGGGCAACACTGGTCCAAGGCGCAAAGCGGACTGGATTACTTTGCGGTTCCGTTTGGCAGTTTGCCGCCGCCTTCGCTGCGCGTCAATGAAACCGGGGCCGCCAGCAGTTTCTTTATCGAACTCCAAAATACGGGTGCCGTTTCTCTGGACCTCACCGGTTATATCATCCGGTCGTCGGCGGGTCAGTATGTTTTTCCTGCGCAGTCACTCGCGCCGGGTGCGCTGGTGACGCTGACGGCGGCGCAACTTGGATTCAATCCCGGAGCAGGCGCGAAACTGTTCGTTCTGTCCGCCTCAGGCGAGCAACTCGCCGACAGCGCGGAAGTCGCCGCCACGGGCCGGGGCCGCACGCCGTCCGGAGAATGGGCTTCCACTTCGGCGCCAACGCAGGGTGCGGCCAACACGTTCTCTTTCCAGAACGGCGTGGTCATCAATGAAATCATGTATCACCCGCGTCCCGTGCCTGGTTCGCCGGCGGTCATTCAAAACAGCACCCTCGTTCCCCTGACAGCCACATGGACTTACCGGGACGACGGGCAGGACCTGGGCTCGACCTGGAAAAATGAGGGCTATTCAGACACCGGGTGGCCATCAGGGACAGGGATGTTTGGCAGCACCGGCGCGGGAGGAGCGTATTCCGCCGCAGTGGCAGTGGATACACCGCTGGCCTGGTGGAAAATGGACGATGCCACCACCAGCATCGCCGACGCCAGCGGCAATGGCCGCACAGGCACGGCCACGGCAGGTGTTGTCCTTGGCACGGCCCCCCTCGTAACGGACGGTGCGGGGAGCAAAGCGATCACCCTGAACGGATCGAACCGCGTCACGGTCCCGGGTTTTGAAAAGATCGGGCCGGGCGGATATTCGGTGGAGTACTGGGTGAAGGTGGTGACGGCTCCCACCGCATACATGAATCTCGTGGGTGACGGCGATTCCGCCGGGGACTTTTTCATGATGAACTACATCACTCCGGGATCGGCGATTCGTCAGCATTTTGGCCCGTCCAATTCGCCGGTGTCACTGGATGCGCAGACGGCGCTCGCCGCCGGAAGTGTCTATCATATTGTATCCACGTGGGATGCCGTAACCGCCACAGGGAACGCCTCCATCTACGTCAATGGAGTGCCGGATGTCACCGCCACGGTCAGCCGCATCCTGCCTGCCGCGGGAACCACCGGGAACAACGGCGTTTACATCGGCTACGACAACCGTGAGCCAGCCAACGGAAGCTACATCCTTGACGAAGTGGCGGTCTATAACAAGCCCCTGAGCGCCGCCCGCGTGGCCGCCCACTACGCCGCCGGAGCCGTCCCAGGTCCGCGGAATACCACGCTGGCAGCGGGTCCTTCCACGCACTATTTCCGGACCGCGTTTACCTTCAGCGGCAATCCGGCGGCGACACAGCTTTTCCTGAATCTTGCCTGCGATGATGGTGCGGTGGTCTATCTGAACGGCACTGAAATCCGGCGCGACAACATGCCGGCGGGCGCACCGGCCTATAATACGCCCGCAGCGGGAGAACGCACGGGCATTGCCCTGAGCGGCCCGCTGGGCGTACCGGCGGGGGCTCTCCACACGGGCACGAATGTTCTCGCGGTGGAAGTGCATCAAAGCAGTGGCGGCAATGCAGATGTCTTTATGGGAGCGGAACTCACCGCCCGCGAAACGACCTCGCCCGCCATTCCCGCCGGGGAGAACCGGAATACCTGGATTGAATTGTATAACAAGTCGGGCGCGGCCATCGATCTTGGCGGCTGGCATTTGGATGGCGGTGCTGATTTTCATTTCGCCGCCGGTGCGAGTATCGCCGCGGGAGGGTATGTGGTGATCGCCAACGATCCGGCGCTCTTTGCGGCCGCCCATCCGGGCGTGCCGGCACTCGGGCCGCTGGCCAGCAATCTCTCCCGCAGCGGAGAGCGGATTTTGTTGAGGGATGCCGCCGGCAATGTGGCGGACAGCGTTGCCTATTATGATGGCGGGCGCTGGCCGGAGGCGGCGGATGGCGGAGGCTCCAGTCTGGAACTGCGCGACCCGCGCAGCGACAACGGCGCGGCGGAATCCTGGGCGGCCAGTGATGAAACCGCACGTGCTTCGTGGCAAACCTACACCTACCGCGCAACGATCGCCCCCGATGGCGGCCCGACGAACTGGAACGAACTGGTCCTCGGTCTGCTCGATGCAGGCGAAGTTCTGATCGATGACATTCACGTCATCAGTCAGCCCGGTACGGGCAGCGCTGCGGAAATCATCACGGGTGGCAATTTCGAGACAGGAGCCGCCGCATGGCGCATGATCGGAAACCACCGCACCAGCGCCATCATCCCGGAGCCGGGAAATACGGCCAATCATGTGCTGGATGTCATCGCGTCGGGAGCGACCGAGGTGATGAGCAATCACATTGAGCTTACGCTGACGCCAAACTCCGCCGTGGTTTCCGGGCGGGAGTACGAGATCAACTTCCGCGCGAAATGGCGGAGCGGATCGAATCTGCTCAACACACGGCTCTACTGGAACCACGCCGCTGCCGTGACGCGGATTGCGGCCCCGTCCGATGGCGGAACGCCGGGCGCGGTCAATTCGCGTTTTGTTTCCAATGCCGGTCCCTCTTTCAATGGTCTGCGGCACACGCCGGTGGTGCCGGCGGCCCTCCAGGCGTGCACGGTGAGCGTGGAGATTGGAGACCCGGATACGGTTTCCTCCGCCACCCTCTGGTACTCCGTGAGTGGAGGGGCGTGGACGTCCACGCCGATGACCGCCGCGGGAGGCACGCAGAGCGCTGCCATTCCCGGCCAGGCCGCCGGTACCGTGGTGCAGTTCTATGTGAGTGCCGCGGACGCTCTTTCCTCCGTCTCCGAATTTCCCGCCGGCGGCCAGGCGTCGCGCGCGCTCGTGCAGTGGAATGACGGCCTCGCGCAGCTCTCGCTGGCGCATAATATACGCGTCATCATGACAGGGGCGGATAACACCCTCCTCTTCACGAATACGAATCTCCTCTCCGACGAGCGCGTCGGCTGCACGGTGGTCTACGATGAGAATGAAATCTTCTACAACGCCGGGGTGCGGCTCAAGGGCAGCGAGCATGGGCGCGCGGACACGAACCGTCAGGGCTACGCAGTTTTGTTCACACCGGATCACAAATTCCGCGGCGTGCATGACTCCATCCTGCTGGACCGCAGCGGCGGCTGGCGCTTTGGACGCACGTTCGGTCAGGACGAAATCCTGGTGAAGCACATCATCACTCATGCCGGCGGAGTATCCAGCCTGAATGACGACATCGTGCGCCTCATTTCCCCGCGGGCGGGGCACACCGGCCCGGCCCTGCTCCAGATGGCGCGCTACGGGCAGGACTATCTCGACAGTATGTATAATGGCGGACCGGACGGCCAGATCTACAAAATGGAGATCGCCTACATTCAGGAGTCCGCTGTCGGCGGCATCAAGATCCCGGCGGAGGGCAGTGTCTTCAATCAGGACCTCAGCGACCGCGGTGCCGATCCGGAGAGTTACCGCTGGTTTTACCAGCACGAAAACAACACGGTGGTGGACGACTTCTCGCCCATGATGGCCGTCGCCCGCGCCTTCGCAAAAAGCGGTGTGGCCTTCGATGCGGAGATCGATCCGCTCATCGACAACGACGAATGGATGCGCACCATGGCTCTGGAGTCCCTGTGCGGCATCAGCGATATCTTCAGCCGGGACAACGGTCATAACGTGGACTACTACCAGCGCCCGAAAGACGGCAAAATGCTGATGCTGCCGTGGGACTGGGATTTCTCATTCAACCAATCCAGCAGCGCACCCCTGTGGGGAGGGCGAGCCATCAGCAAACTGATCCAGCGGCCTCAGAA
>DATAIE010001232.1:0-2441 GCA_036262875.1 Verrucomicrobiales bacterium | reverse complement strand
CTTCTTCATCGCAGGGCTCACCGGGTCGAATTCCGCCACCAGCTTTTGATGGATGGACTCGTCGCCGGTTGCGAGGAACATTTCGGCGGCCGCCCAGGCGAGTTCATCATCATGCATGAAGGTGTCCCCGTAATGCGTGATCTTTTGATAGGATCCGTCGCGCCCGTGCTTCGCGATGGCATTTTGGAGGAACGCCCAGCCTCTGCGTGCGCGCTCCAGATAGAGCGCCGCCGGACCGGGAAACTGACGTTTGAAGAGAGGTGATGAGGCGGTTTGAGCGAGCGCTGCCACTGCGGCAGCTGTCGCCGCCGTATTTTTGGGAAAGACCACCTGCGGGTCGCCCTTGTCGGGGAGGACATTGTTTTCATACGCCCGCTCGCGGGGATAGACGAGGAAGTAGAATCCGCCGTCCGCATCCTGGAGCTTCACGAGGAAGTCGGCCTCATATTTGGCGATCTGGAGGAGATCGCTCAAATGATCGCCGCTTTCCGGGATGCCGAGGTTGTCGAGTGCGCCCGCGCCAGGAAAGGCGTCCGCGGCAAAGACGAGGCAGTGAATGAACTGGGCGCTGTTGATCGTGTACTTGCTGTAGTCGCCCGCATCGTGGTGACCGCCGGAAACATCGATTTTACCCTGGTTCACGAATGGATACAGCGAGGCGTTTACGTCCTTCAACTGCGGCGCGGTATGGCGCGGGTTCCTGTTCCAGTCGGCCGACATATCCGCGAGGTGGCGGGCGGTTTTCTTAAAATCAGGGGTGGGGATTTCGGCGGGCGCGGTGTGGCAGGGGCTGTGGAGGAACCTGGTGAAGGGCAGCGCATTTTCGCAGCCGCAACGCTGGTGATAGAGGCCCAGGGCGCAGGTGCGGGCAAAGGCGGCTGTGATGCCTTCCTGTATGTAAAACGGATACGAAGCGCCCAGACCGGCTACACTGAGGCGGTATTCTCCGGGCACGGTGAACCTGCTGAAATCAGCCTCCAGCGCGAGTTGGTATGGCTTTACGGTGGAGGGAAACCCTTCGTCGGGCCGGGGTTTGAGGGTTCCGGTGAAAACTTCCCTCCCGTCCATGGTGACGAGGTGGAAGTCTCCTGGCGGAACCGCGAGTTCACCGGTGCTTCCGGTATAGTAGCCCACCATGGCGGTTTTTGGCCATGAGGGTTCGTAGCCGGTTTGATTTGTATGGATCACCGGGCTCCATCGCGATTTTGCGGCAGTGGCCACGAAGCGCGACTTCGGATTTAAAGGAGTGGTTACCTCTACGACCGAGTCAGAGGAAACCGGCTTTGCGAGTTGCAGGGTGAGATAATTTCCGATGCGGAGGTCGCGTTTCGTCAGGGGCGCATAGAGCGCCCGGCGCTTGAATCCCACAGCGGATACCCCGTGCGGGACTCCGTTGGCGGTGACGGTGAATTGGTCCGGTGCAGGCAGGCTGGCCTGGCCTTCGCCGGTGGCGAAGTCCCACTGGGCAGGGCGGGCGTCCGGTGCTTTCGTTGTGATGAGGGTGAGTTCGAGTACCCCTGGCGCGAGAATCCTCAGACAGTGGTCGCCAGGGACCGGCATAGCGAGCGGGTTGGGACCCGTAATTCCCCAGGCGCTTTGATCCGGGCTCTGCGCACGAAGGGGAGCGACCGCCGGAAGGACGGCGAGCAAACCGGTAATCCGCAGAACTGCCGGCAGCGGCTTCATGCGGGACTATTCGCTCCAGAAGCGATAGAAGCCATTCGGGCTGAGCAGACTGTAAAACGACACATGTTCAAGTTCTCCGGTCCGTGGCTGCATGTAGTAAAGAAAGTTGTCTTTTGCGTAGACGAGGAGGGCGTGCCAGTCATCCGAGCCTACGGCGGTCTGATAAACGAGCATGACGTAGCTTGTTTTCAGTTTTTCCTCCATCCAGTCCCAGTCGAGGCCCGACTCGGCGATGATTTCGCTTTTGATTTTGCGGGTGCTGTCCAGCCATGTGCACAGTTGCTTGAGTTTGGCTTCGTTGAGACCACCGTTGGACCGGTTTCCGTAATACTTCAAGAGAGCGTGCTCGCTCAGGTTGGCCAGTTTGGTGGTGTGAGTCCAGGACTCCAGGCAGGCCGCCCAGCAGGAATAGTCTTTCGTTTGTTTCTTTTTGACGGGATATTGGCGATAGGCGCTCATGGCGGGAGTGAGTTGATTGTTGGTTTGGAGACGAGGGGCCCGGCTGGTTTGAGACGCGGGTCACTTCCTTTTTCGGGGTCTGCGCAGGGAAGTTGGGAAAAAATTGCGCCGCCGGTTTGGAAGCCGGCAGTGCTGCCCGGAGGAGCGTGCGGATTTCCGTATTTCCCTTCCTTGCGGGGCTTCCCTATGGTGGGGCCGCTCCGGGCTGAAAAATGGTCCGGACTCCGCCGTTTCCAACGTTATGACCCCCCGTTTTCTCCTGATCAGCCTCTCTTTTTTGGCTCCCGTTTCCCTTG
>DATAIE010001231.1:0-3904 GCA_036262875.1 Verrucomicrobiales bacterium | reverse complement strand
ATGAGCCTAACACGGATGCCCTGGGCCCCCAGACGGTTTGGTATCGCTGGACTGCGCCCTCCACGGGCCGTTTTGTGATCGATTCCAAAGGCAGCCCGTCCTTCACCCGCGTGGATGTTTTTACGGGCACGGTGCTCACGTCCCTCGCTTCGGCGGGCACGGAGGCGCTCTACGGTTTCTCACCGAACGCTTATGGCCGCATTTATCTCAATGCCGTTTCCGGCACCGAATACAACATCCGGCTGCGGCGGGAGAGCATGGTCTCCGGAACGGATCATTTGAACATCCGTGCGGCTCCTGCGCCTGCGAATGACAACTTTTCCGCTGCGATCCCCATGACCGGCAGTGCCTGGAACACGACCGGTTCCAATGTGGACGCCACCTTCGAGAATCCCAATGAGCCTATCAATACGTTGAGTGACGGCTCCGCTTTTGAAAGTGTCTGGTGGCGGTGGACGGCTCCGGCCTCCGGCCTCTACCGCGTCACCACCGCGGGTAGTGCCATCGATACTGTTCTCGTGGTCTACACCGGGGCGGCGCTGAGTTCCCTGACCCGGATGGCCCAAAATCAAAACGCAGGCTGGGGAAGCACCGGCGCTCTGACATTCGCAGCGGCAACCGGCACTACCTATTATTTCAACGTGGACGGACAGGCGCGTCAGGAGGGCTCTCTGAAACTGGCGCTGGCACCGGTGACGGCTCCGCCCAACGACGCCTACGCTTCGCGCCTGGTGCTGCCTGGCCTCATGCCAGTGGCGGGCGGCACCGTGCTCGGAGCGACCGCCGAGGGCACGGACCCGGCCGTTGCCGGAGCGACGATGGGCCGGTCTGTTTGGTATGAATGGGTGGCTCCCGCCAGTGGTGTGGCCATCTTCCGTGTCACCGCGCAGAGATTCAATCCTGTGGTGGCCATTGTCACGGGTTCGCCGGGTTCCTTCCAAACGGCCGTTTCCAGCGGCACCGGCGCGGCGGCGACCACGGAGCAAACCTTTCTCATCGGCTATCCGGTGACCAGCGGGATCGCCTACAAGATCCTGATCGATGGTGCTCCCGCAGAAAACGGGGAATTCCGTGTCTCGGTCAACATCCCGGCACCGCCTCTGAATGACACCTTTGCGTCCAGGGCTCCCCTCGCGGGGCTGCTCGTCCACGCTTCCGCTAACAACGAAGGAGCCACCAAACAGACGAGCGAACCCAGCCACGCCGGAACAGCCCCTAACGCTTCCGTCTGGTGGGAGTGGACGGCTTCCGCTTCCGGACCCGTCGCCATCGATACATCCGGCAGCACGGCCCAGGTGAGGCTCGCCGTTTACACCGGCACGGTAATCACCGCGCTGACTCCGGTGGTGAGTGATACCGTCGTCTTTCCTGAAACGTTCAGTGCGGTCAATTTCACTGCCGCCGCGGGTGTGAAATACGTCATCGCCGCCGACTCCAGTGACCGCCTGCGGGGAGACATTGCACTGAATATCGTATCCGGCAGCGCCTTCGCGGCGAACGATTCATTTGCTGCTGCCACCCTTTGGAATGTAGACCAGGCGGAAGGCCTCGTTCGTCCTCTGGGTGCGTCGGCGGAGGCGGGCGAACCGGCCCATGGCGGACGTCCTGCCGCGAAATCCCTGTGGTGGAAATGGATTCCGCAAACGACCCGCCACGCCCGGGTGTGGATGCAAACGCAGGGCAGTCCGCTCCTTGCGCGCATGGTGGTTTACAAGGGAACGGCGCTGAACGGCCTCACGGAATTGTCCGCGCAAACCTCCGATGTTGTCTGGACGCGCCGGGAAGTGGATGTGCTGGCGGGAGAGACGTATTACATCGTGGTCGATACCCCCGCGCTGGCCGTGGATCCCGGTTGGATCAAGCTGGGCATCGTGCCGGTGAACGGCACCGCAGACAATGCGACCGCCGTCGTTCCGGGAACTCCGGCTGTTCAAGGCAGCCTTCGGGGTGCGTTCAACGAAGAACCCGCCCAGTCACCGACCGCTGTCCGCCAGTTGTGGTGGTGGTGGACGGCGGAAGTGAACGCGCGCATGGAATGGCGGGTGTTTGCTCCGGTGGACAGCGGCGCGGCGGCGTCTGTGAGCACCACGTCGTCTTTGGTTGCCGCCTCCGCCGGCCTGGGCAGCGGACAGATGGTTCCCGGCAGTGGCGAAGTGGTGGATACTTTCGATGCCGTGGCGGGCGCGACCTATTTGTTGAAGGCGTCCGCTGCGTCCCCGGTCAGTGTCTCGGTGCAACTGACGGAAGCGCCCCGGCAGGTGCCGCCGTCGAATGACCAGCGGTATCGCGCCATCGACATGGCCGGGGCCTCGTGGTCGATGCCCGTGACGCTGGGCGCAGAGACGAATGGCCGCCTCTACTGGACGTGGACGGCCCCGGCGGCGGGTGTGACGCAGGTGAAACTGGAGGGGCTTCTTGCGGACGCCGACGCTCTTATTGCCTGCGCGGACGGAAAGTCCGACATGACGGCCGGGACCTCCCGCACGGATGGAGGATCACCCATTCTGCGACTGGCCAGCGAGGCAGGTCAGCAGTGGACGCTTGTCTCCTCCACCGCACTCCTCCGACTGCGGGCGGCCACTCTCTCACTCAGCCCCGCGCCCGGTGCTCCGCCAACGAATGATTCCTTCCTGACTCCCCAGGTGTTGGCGGCAGGGTGGTCCAGCGCGCCTGGTGACGTCACGTATGCCTCTTGCCAGCCTGGTGAGCGCGATCACTCGAACTCCGGGGGCACCGGTGTGGCCACCAAACTTCCTCCGGGCCGCTCTGTGTATTACGACTGGACACCCGCCGCCAGCGGGCCTGCCACCCTGAGGCTCGACAGCGCTGTGCCGCTTGCCATGCGCCTCTACACGGGCCGCGCTCAGGATGAATGGCGCGAAGATGCCTTCCTGATGCCGGACTCCCGCACTCTCTCCGCATATGTCCTCGCGGGGCAAACCTATCACATTGCCGTGGCCACACGGCCCTGGGAGGAACGGACGGCATCCTTCACTCTCCGCTACGGAGCGGCGGCTCCCAATGACATGCTCGCCGCTGCCGCCGTTTTGTCAGGAGCCACGGCGTCCGCCAGTGTCGACAGCGCCGGTGCCACCATAGAACCCGGCGAGCCCGGTTACGGATTCAATTTTGAAACACCGCGCGCCAGCCTGTGGTGGAAGTGGACGGCCCCCGCCGCCGGACTGGTCAGGATCGACACACGCGGCAGCGAGTATGACACCGTTCTCGCCGTCTATTCCTCCGATCCGCCGGATGCCACCGCCCGCGTCGCGGAAAACGACAACGCCACCTCCCGTCCGGGAGTCACTGCCAGCGCGGTGGTCTTTCCGGCTGTGTCCGGGCAGACCTATTTTATTCGCATTTGCCGCCGGGAGACGACGGAGGCTTCCGGTATCGCACGCCTCTCCCTGACCATGAGTGCCCCGGCCGATCCCTTTGCGCGCTGGCTTGCGGACTGGCCGGCGCTTACCGGCCCGGCCACGGCGGAAACGGCGGACAGCGACGGGGACGGCGTCACCAACCTGGTCGAACTCGCGTTTGGTTCCAATCCCCTTGTCCGCGATGCCTCCCGCTCTCTGCTCCGCATCGTTCCAGTAGAGTCCGGCTGGCAGGTCGAAGCCACTCTGGATCGCGATGCCCTCGAAGCCTTCAACGGCGGCACGCCCCTGGAGATTGCCTGGCAGATTTCCCGGGATTTGCAGACGTGGCAGCCCGGTCCGCCTTCCCGCTTCCTCCGCCGCGAGGGGCGCTACAGCGTGGAGGGCATTCTCCTCGCTCCCGGCGATCTCCCGTTTGCGAGGCTTCAGGTGCGAAAGAGCCGTTAGAGTGGTTTAATTTAAAGTGTAGCCGATTTGAAAAGAACATCTATTAGACCCTCTCTCAAAAGTCTTCCGCATTTTGAGAC
>DATAIE010001230.1:0-1801 GCA_036262875.1 Verrucomicrobiales bacterium | reverse complement strand
CTCTTCTCCTTGCCTCCTTCGCCTGTCTGACGGCCGGCGAGCCGGAAAAACCTCAGGCAAAAGCTCCCTCGGCCGAATTTGAGCGCATGAAGTCACTCGTGGGCTCGTGGACTGGCAAGACCGACATGGGCCAGGGGCCGGTGGAGATCTCCATCCAGTATCGTCTCATCGCCGCCGGCAGTGTGCTGGAGGAGCGCTGCATGGCGGGAACGCCCAATGAGATGGTGACCATGTATTACGACAAGGGCGGCAAGCTGGCGATGACCCACTACTGCATGCTGGGCAACCGTCCGGAAATGGCGCTGAAGTCCTCCGACGCCAAGTCCATCACCTTCGACCTCGACGCCTCGTGCTGCTCGTTCGACGCAACGAAGGAATCGCACATGCACGGCACCACCATCCGTTTCGACGGGCCGGACACCATCACCGCCAGTTGCAAAGCCATGATCGAAGGCAAGGCCGCGCCGGAGCACGAGACCGTGCTGAAGCGCGTGAAGGCCAAAACGAAGACGACCGCGGCGAAGTAATCTCTCAAAACACGAAAGCGGGCGGAGGGTCTTGTCCCTTCCGCCCGCTTTGTTGTGGAGACTGAATGATCCGGTGGCGGATCAGCGCGCGTGGCGCTTTGACGCCCGGCGGTGGAGGGTGGCAGCTCCCATCAATCCGAGGCCGAGAAGACCGGCGGTAGCGCCGCCATCCGGCACAGCGTTGGCCGCGGCACTGGCAGTGCCGGTCATTTCCACGCGGACGCCAGTGGGGCCGCCGCCGCTGTTTTGCACCTGAAAGGTCAGCGTGTTCAAGCCAGGCTGGAATCCGCTGGTCAGGGAGAAGGCCGTCCATGAGGAATAGCCGTTCGTATTGGAAAGACCGCTGGAAACGCCGTTGAGAATGATGTTCGAGAGACCGCCGGCATCGTCCGCCGCCCACAGCCCGGAAATGATCGCCGAGACGGGATCCAGGCCAGTGAGGTCGAAGGTGGTGGTGTAGCTGTAAACGGCGTTGGAAGCCCCCTGAGTGTCCAAAGTGGGAGTAATCCAGGCGGAGAGCGAATCATCGCCCACCCAGGGACCCGCCGGGGCCACCGGATAGCCCTGCGCATTGGTGGCTGTATAGGCAGCCGCGCCGCCGGAGAGGGTGTAATGCGGGTCGACTGCGTCCTCCGCCAGCGGAGCGCCAGTAGGGCCTACGCCCGTATTGAAGAGACTGAGAATAGGCACGGCATCCGCACTGGTCGCGGTCACCGCGAGGAGGGCCGTCGCGGCGAGAGATTTCAAGAATTTGGTCATTTGTTGGTTGTGGACGTTTGTTGGTCGTGAAGTTGGAGATTCACGGTAATTATGGAAAGCATGGAAAATACCAATCAAATATCAACCTTTCAAAATCATTTCCTAACTCGTTTATAATGAGTTATTTAAACAAGAAAAAGCGGTGCTTCCCCGCCGCCGAAAGCTGCCTCGTTCACATGGGAGTGTAAGGAATTCCGACGCCTTCCTCGGGGGCCATCACACCAATCCCCAGCCGTGGATTTTGCCGTAAACAAGCCGGGGTTCAGATCATAAAAACTTGTCAGTTTCCAATGCCGGAATAAAACGCATCCCGACCTGCCGTTCGCCTATGACGCCTTCGTCCGCCAAACGCCGTTCCAGTTCGGGAAAAATCATGCTTGCCCTGCTGGGTGCCTGCCTCACGCTGGCGGGCCTCGCGATCCCCGCGTTTTTTGGGCGCACGGTTATTCAGGCAGCCCGGGCGGGGGATTGGGTTACGCATCCCTGCACCATCGACTCCACCGTTGTCAGAGTGA
>DATAIE010001229.1:0-4059 GCA_036262875.1 Verrucomicrobiales bacterium | reverse complement strand
GGTTCCATGACCCCGTTAAAGGACTGGCCATTCACCGTCAGACTGCCGGCCACCCCGTGATGGAGCACGGCCACCAGCCGCTTCTCTCCCTTGGTAACAAACTCGGAATCCTTCAAAGGAGGGTACTGACCGGCAACCCCCGTACCGGACGTTTGGTGGCAGGAGGCACAGTTGGCATAGACTTGCTTGCCTGCGGCGATCCAGACATCCGGTTCGTGCTGCTGCTCGGGAGTCAGCGGTTTCGCCCCGGATCCCAGTCCTTCTCCGAAGTAAGGCTTATAACCGTACCCTTTGACGTTGGCGTCGCCCAGTCTGTTGATCGGGCCGGTATTGGAGCCGAAATAAGCCCCCGCGACAAAGGCAAGAGCGGCAATTCCAGCGATGACTCCGAGAGTGATCGGCGTCGCCTTTGCAATCGGCTCAATCTTCTCTCTCGCCACAGCCGCGTGCATGCGGGCCACATTGGAAGTGCGGGCGTAATCGATATTGTCTGGCGTCGGTAAAGACATGGGGCGCTCCTTTAAGATTACTTTTTCTCCTCCGGTTTGACCTTCGTGATTGAGAAGGGAACATGCTCCGTCCGCTTGAGGTGCAGAAGGTACTCGACCAAATCTTTCGCGTCGTCCGTGGGAATGATTTCCTCGTCGGCCGCCGGCATCAGTTCCGCGGGGAGCTTGATCGCATCGCTGCGCCCCTGAGCCGTTTCCTTCTTCTTCGTTTCAAAGAGGTGCTTGAACGAAGGGCTGTTGGTCCAATCGCGATCCGGCAGAGACCGGGGCGCATAAAGGTACTGGTAGAGTTTTGCGACTTTTTCCGGATCGATGGGGGACTTGTCGTAGTCCGGCTCACCTTTCGGTTTGAACTTCAGGTAGCGGTAACGGAGGTTCGAGAGGTCGGGACCAATGCGATGGGTGCCGAACATGGCGAAATCCTCGTGCATGTAATCCCAGGGGTACGTCTGCCGAACGACGACGTAAGAGTCATCCGCATACTCCTGCTCCTGACCGCCATAGCGCTTGATCTGGTCAATGCCGGCATAGTCCGGACGGACGACCTGAGTGTGACACTGGGCGCATCCTTCACGAATGTAGACCAGTTCCCCCCGTTTGTGATCTCCCGGGAAAGCCGAGGGGTAGTAAAGCCCTTTGAGTTCCGCCGGATCGTTGGGCGTGGCGGTGGGGTTGTCGGCGGGCGGCGCAGAGTCGTACGCAACGGGCTGGCGCTCACGTTCGACGGAATAGGGGCGGAGCACCATGAAATAGGTTGGCACCCCGATGCAGGCCCCGAGGGCCAAAACAAATGACTTCAGACTGTTCATGCCTCAGCTCCTTCTGTGGGAATTGCGAGAGTGGCGACCGGAGCCGGCGCGGGAGCCGGACGTTCGTGGATCATGGTGGGCTGGCCCGCCTTGCGGCCGCGGTTGAGAACCATCAGTGAGAGGTGGCGCAGGAAGCTCAGGTTGGCGACGAGGAGCAGGCCCCACATCAAAATGCGCCCAACCAAATAACCGCGGGAGAAAAGAATGCCGGACTGGAAGTCCTTGCCCCAGGAGTCGTTGGCCGCGCCCTGTGAAAAACCGGCCACCAGCAGCAGCACGCAAAGGAAGATGCAGGCGTAGGCACTGAGCCAAAAATGGAACCGGATGCGCTTGCCGCTGACCCATTCACATCCCGTGATGCGAGGCACGATGAAGTAGATGGCACCGAACATGGCCATGGTGAAGAACATGTAGTAGCCAGTCATCTGAACCGAATCCCCCGCGTAGCTGGCGAAGGTGTAACGGCTCAGGGTCATGGAGCCGAGGAGGGCACTGATGACGCAGGTGGCTACATACCCGATCGATCCGAAGAACGTAAACCGAAGGCTGGGGCTCACTTCCACCAAATGGTGCATTCCCCTCACCGTGCGGTAGTGATTGAGAGCCACCGCAATCATGGGAACGAGAAGGAGAATCTGGGCCGCACCCGCGACGGCCGGGAGGCCAAAGGGAACCGGGCCGCCGATCAACTCCTGCGCACCGGTGAACGGCGCCAGCACCAGCAGCGACCAGAACGCGAGCTTGCTGAGATTGTAGCTGTGCACAGCCTGGGCCGTGATCTTAGGGATGATGAAGTAGGCACTGGCGAGTCCGACCGGCACCATCCACAGGAACAGGACATTGCTCGAATACCATGAGGCGATGACGGGTCCGGCGACTCCGGCCTTTTTCATCACGTTCAGGAGGCAGTTCACAACGAGGTAAACCCAGGGCCATGAGAAACAGGCGGTAAGGATATACCACTGGGAAATATACACCATCCCCTTCCGGCGGGCGGAGAACATGATGACCATCCACACGACGATGAGGGAGTAAGTGGTCAACAGGATCGGCCAGACCCAGGCCGGGAACTCCAGCAGCTTCATGTGCAGGTTGCCGATGCCGGCAAGAATGCCCAGCACTCCCAGCGTGACTCCAAGATTCCAAAAGTGGCCCGCCACCACGAGAGTGACCGGGTTTCTCAGATCCGTGCGGCAAAGGCGCGCCATGATCCAAATCATGACGCCGATGCCGGCCTGGAAGCCCCAGCCGTAAACCAGCGCATTGATAAAGGCGCTCTGAACGCGCGGGTAGTTGAGGAACTCGACGTCGATAAACCCGGGAGCGACCAGCTTGATGGAGGCAAGCAGGCCAAGCACCGTGGCAATCACGAGCCATGCCGTGGCACTGGTAAAGAAAAAGAGCACCGGCAGCCGCGTCGATTTGTCGATCGCTGCCCGCTGAAGGATGTCTTCCGGAGTGATTTCCGGTGACAGGGTCTGGGATTCCTGACTCATGGGTGGATAAAAGCGGGATCGCGTTTCTTCGGCCTACTTCTTGTCGAATTCGGAAACGGCGGGGTCGTGTTTCGTCGCGGCTTCCGCGGCGATGGCGGCTGGAGTTTTGAAAGTGCTGGGGGCGGCCTTTTTGATGGCGAGCACGGTGGCGGCGTAGGGGATGATATCGGCGGCGGGAACCCGCACGGTCTTGCCGGGCTCAACTTCCGAGGCGGTCTCGATTTCTTTTTTCTGTTCGGCCCGCACGGCAGTGAGGAGTTCGATGCGCTTTGCGCCTGCTCCGCCGTCATTCGTCTCCGTGTCGGAGGGAAGGAACCACCAGCGGTAAACGCCCAGCAGCAGCGCCACGGCGACAATGGCGGCCAGCGCCCCCCAGAAGGTAAGGAAGCGTTTGCCGAGGGTATCTCCAGGATGTTCGTCCATGATGAATGAGGTGGAAGCGGTTAGCTGGCAACGTTGACGGATTCCTCGAGGCGGGGATCGCCGCAGGGATAAATGCTGTGCTGGCCGAGATTGCGAAGGAGCATGAAGCCGTAGACTCCCGCGAAGGTAATCAGGGCGATGACGTCGAAGATCACATCACGGAGGAAAGTCATCGAGTCCGTGGCAGAGGTGGCATCGTAAAGCGAACGCCCGCGCTCCGGCAGAATGAACCAGTAGATTTCCAGTATGTGGACGGCCACCACGATGCCGGCGCATGCCATGATGTAATTGATGTTCTTCTTGGCCTGGCTCATGAGCAGGAGAATGAACGGAGCAAGGAAGTGCAGGAAGACGAGTCCGATGGAGGCGTACCACCAGGCACCCGTATTGCGAATGGCATAGAACTGGGTTTCCTCCGGAACGTTCGCATACCAGATGAGGAAATACTGACCGAAGCAGATGTAGGCCCAGAAAACGACGAAGGCGAACATGAGTTTCCCCATCAGGTGGAAGTGCTCAGGAGAAACGACGTGCTTCAAGTGATCGGTTTTCACAAGAACCCCGGCGACCAGAATGATAATCGCCATGGAGGAGAGCGCCGAACTGGCAAAAACGTTCACACCGAACATGGTGGAGAACCACTTGTAGTTGAGCGACTTGATCCAGTCGATGGAGGCAAAGGTGGTGCACACGGCAAACACAGGGAGCATACCGCAGGAAAAGCGGCGGGCGCTCAGCGTGGGCTTGAAATCACCGGTGGCATCCTGTTCCAGCGAATAGCTGCGGAGTTTCCAGGCGGTAAAGCCCAGAATCAGGAAGAAG
>DATAIE010001228.1:0-4667 GCA_036262875.1 Verrucomicrobiales bacterium | reverse complement strand
AAATGGACGGAGCGCAATGACGTCTGGATCAAGTTTCTCGACCGCAAAGGTCCGCTGACCACGGGCTACGGATCACCCGGCTGCATCGGGCCGGAATTGCAGTTCGGCTGGACCGTCGGTGACAAATGCACGGAGCCGGTGCTGCTCATCAAGACCGCCTGGGGCGGCCGGAGCCTGTGGCGGGATTTTCGCCCGCCCTCGGCGGGAATGCCTCCGGATGCAGCGCTCCAGAAGATGCTGACGGACGCTCAGAAGAAGAAACCTGAGACCACTTTGGAAGACATCAAAAAGCCGTTCGGAGCCTCCTACCGTGAAATGATGACTGAGGTGAATCAAGCCATGGCCGACCCTGGCGCGCTGTTTCCCGCTCTTGCCGGATACAAGCCGGAACTGGCGGGATTCGTGTGGTTTCAGGGCTGGAATGACATGATCAGCGCCGAATACACGGCGGAGTATGCGACCAACCTCGCCTGTTTTATCCGGGATGTGCGGAAGGATCTCAAGAGCCCGGCCCTTCCCGTCGTCGTCGCACAGATGGGAGTGGATGGCGTCACGCCCGGGGACAACATCAAGAAATTCAAGGAAGCCCAGGCGAAGGGGGCGGAACTGCCCGAATTCAAAGGTAACGTCACGCTGGTGAAGACGGATGTCTTCTGGGACACCGAAGCCGCCGCCGTCTTCAAGAAAGGCTGGAGGGAACACATCGAAGAATGGAACACGGTCGGCAGCGACTACGGATACCATTACCTCGGCAGTGCGCGCACACTCTGCGCGATCGGAAAAGCCTGCGCCGAGGCCCTGGGCTACCGCTGAGCCAGGCCCCAGGTCCGCTCTCGCGGACGGATGATTCGTTGCCGCCGGCCGAGGACAGAGGAGCGTTTTGAATCATGCCCCGGCTCAAACCGTTCGCCGTTCTTGTTCTGGCGTTTGCCTCTCCTGCATTCGCCTCGACCGCCGTGGAGTCGGACATGACGTCGGCGAATCCGGCGGGCATCTGGTTCTTTGGAGGCAGCAAACCTCTACCGCCATTCGAGATCACAGGTGCCGCGGGGATCAATGCAGAGGGACCCCGCCCGCCGGAGTTCCCTGCGTTCACAGCGGACAATCACGGGGCAAAATTTGACGGCAAAGGGTCCCGTCTCGTCGTGGCGGATCCCGGTGCGGGCAGCCGCTTTGACTTCGCCGCCGGTGATGCGATCACCATCGAGGCGTGGGTGAATCCCGACTCCGTGGCGAATGGCGCCAACGTCTACCTGATTGGCAAGGGACGCACCTGGTCAAACGGCATGAAGGTGGAAAACCAAAACTGGGCGCTGCGGCTGCTGGGAAGAACCGGCCCCTCGCAGATCTCGTTTCTGTTTCAAACCAAAGACAGCACAGGCAACGTGCGGAATCACCGCTGGGTATCGCAGAAAACGCTGACTCCGGGGAGTGGATGGCATCACGTGGCGGTCTCCTATCAATTCGGAAAACCGGACTCCATGGCCGGTTGCATCGATGGGCAGGAGTCCGGCGGAAGTTGGGACCACGATGGTGCGACTATCGAATCGCCGGTGCCGGATGATGAGCCCGTGTGGATGGGCTCATCCATGGGCGGGAAAGCAGACAGCAGTCTGCGGGGACGGCTGGATGCGGTGGCGGTCTATCGCAGCATCATTCCCATGGCGATGCTGAAGTCGCGCTGGCTGCGGGAGCCGTTGAAATCAGAGCCGCCGGTTTTTCCTGCCGTTCTTCCGCCTGGCAAAGTATTGGTGGAACTGCGCCCGGGAGCGGGCGATCAAAAATCGTGGCCGGCCGTTCCCCCGCCGGTGACCGAAAGCTATGAGACTGCAGCGTTTGCTTTTGTACGACTGCCTGTTGCCTACGACGAAACGGGCATCCGCACCGACCGGCCCGCGGCGGTGATGATGCGGAGCTATGCCGCAATGGACATTCCCGCGGGCACGCACCGTATGCTGCTGCGCGGACGGGGAGCGACACGACTGTGGGCAAACGGCACGATGCTCGGGACCACGCGTTTCGCCGTTTTCCGCGGCGACGGACATACACCAGTGGATGCGATTCCGGACCCGCCTGCGGAGGGTGCCCGACGGGTGCAGTTCGGGGACGCGGAAACCACGGTCACGCTGACGAGCAAAGGAGGACGTCACGAAATCGTCTTCGATGTGCTCGCCGGTTCGAAGACCATGCGCGCCGAAACCGGGGATTCCCTCGCAGCAATTCAGTTCAACGGGAGCGGCCCCTTCTATATTCTCTCTCCCGGCCCGGAACGCATTCCCCTGACAGAGGCGGCATGGCCGGCGTTCGCCGCCGCCTGCGAAGCCAGTCTCACCGAACGCGATACGGTACGGCGCAGGACGCTCGCGGAGAGCCGGGCCGCCTACTGGCAGCAACGGCACAGCGCCGCCAAAGCCGCGGCAGAGGCCATTAAGGTTTCGATTCCGGATAAACCCGGCGCGCCGTCGGTGATCGACCAGTTCATCCTGGCGAAAGTGGAGGCCACAGGCAAAGAAAACGCCGGAGCATCGCAGGGCACGGTCGATTTCCAGCGCGATATCAAGCCGCTGCTGGCGGATCGCTGCTACCGCTGCCACGGCGAAAAGCAGAAGGGCGGTCTCAGTCTGAACACCCGCGATGCCGTGCTCAAAGGCGGCGAATCCGGAAATGCCGCGGTTATCCCCGGCCACGCAAACCGCAGCCATTTGTTGACGCTGGTGCGGTCCGCTGATGAAGACAAACAAATGCCGCCCACCGGCGAGCGCCTCACAGAGAAGCAGATTCAATTGCTGGAAACCTGGATCAATGAAGGAGCTGTCTGGCGCAACGGGCCCGCCGGTCCCGTGACCATTCCACCGGACGCGGGTGACGCCGCCTTCGTCCGCCGCGCTTATCTCTCCACCACCGGCGTCGCTCCCGGTGCAGATGAAACCCGCGCTTTTCTGGAGAATGCCTCTCCCGCCAAACGGGCCCGCCTCATTGACCGGTTGCTGGACGATCCCCGTTTTGCAGAACACTGGGTTTCCTACTGGCAGGACGTGCTGGCCGAGAATCCGAACATTCTAAAACCTGAACTGAACAACAGCGGGCCCTTCCGTTTTTGGATTCACGAGTCTCTCCTGGACCACAAACCACTCGATCGTTTCGTTACGGAACTCATCCTCATGCGCGGCAGTAAACTCGGAGGAGGCCCGGCGGGATTTGGAATGGCCTCTCAAAATGATGTGCCGCTCGCCGAGAAGGCGAACATCCTCGCCAATGCCTTCCTCGGCGTGGAAATGAAATGCGCCCGCTGCCATGACTCGCCCTATCACAGCACGACTCAGCGCCAGCTTTTCCAGATGGCGGCCCTGCTGGAGGAAAAGCCGCTGAAGATACCGGCGAGCAGCAGCGTGCCCGCCGCGTTTTTCGAAAAAACAAAGACGCGGCAGCCGCTCATCAAAGCCACTCTGCACGCGGGGGCCGTCATCGATGGTGAGTGGCCATTCGAAGCGCTGTGCGGCACGGCCCCGCCTCCGGAACCGGCGATCTCCCCGCGCGAACGGCTCGCATGGTCCATCACGGGTCCGCATAATCTGCGCTTTGCCGAGGTCCTCGCGAACCGTGTGTGGCAGCGTCTCTTTGGCATGGGCCTCATGCATCCGGTGCATGACTGGGAGGGGCGGGTGCCGAGCCATCCGGAACTCCTGAAATGGCTGGGTCGCGAACTGATGGCCAGCGATTACGATCTCAGGCATCTCTGCCGCGTTATTATGAACTCCGCCGCATGGCAGCGCCGGGCTGCGGAAATGCCGGACGCATCGGATCCGGCCCGCCGTTTCTTCACGGCTCCCCTGCCCCGTCGCATGAGCGCCGAGCAGATTGTGGATACACTTCATGCCGCCGCGGGCAGGCCCATCGATGCGGAAATGCTCACCTTCGATATCGACAGCAGCCAGCGCCCGGAAACCATGCTCAATCTGGGCACCGCCCGGCGCGCCTGGGAGTTTACGTCCCTTGCCAACGAACGGGACCGCCCGGCGCTGGCGCTGCCTCACGCGCAAACCGTGACCGATATGCTGGAGGCGTTTGGCTGGCGTCCGAGCCGGCCAGAGCCGCTCACGGAACGCCCGGTGGAATGCACCGCCCTGCAGCCCGCGATGCTGGCGAACGGAACACTCGCCGCAGGACTGTTCACGCTTTCCGAGCCAAGCCGCTTCACAGCGATGGCCTGCCAGGAGCAGCCACTGCCGGCTCTGGTGGACAGTCTTTGGCTTCACCTTCTGAACCGGCCTCCGACCTCCGCAGAAAAAGCGGAAGCTCTGACTCAACTCACCGATGGCTACGATGCACGTCTGACCGGACGCCCCGCCGCTGCGCCCTCCAATGAAGACCCGGACCTGACTTACCGGCGCATCTCATGGTCCAACCACCTGCGCCCGGAGGCGACGGAGATCAAACAGCGGGTAACCCGTGCCGTGCTTCGCGGCCCCGCACCCACTACCCGCCTGACGGCGGCTTGGCGGGAACGGTGTGAAGACTTGATCTGGTCGATCGTAAACTCGCCCGAGTTCCTTACAGTTCCCTAACCGAAGCGACTAACGCTTCGCTATTTCGCCTTCACGATCCCGTGCATCACCCGCCAGTGAGCGGGGAATGTGCAAAGGAAGGGATAATCCCCGGCCTTTTCC
>DATAIE010001227.1:0-11279 GCA_036262875.1 Verrucomicrobiales bacterium | reverse complement strand
CGTTGAACGCGTGAACGTGATCCGCCTCAAACACTTTCCACTGTGCGATCCGCGAGTCGCCCAGCATGAGCACCCGGGGCAGCGGGTCCCGTCCCGTCCCGGCAAACGAAGGCGTGCCCGCCGGGCTTAACCGCACCATCGCCTCGCGGGTGTAAAACCTCTTCGCCATGCGGTAGAGGACCACATTCCCGGCCAGCGCGATGAGTGCGATCGCGGCAAGGACAATGATGAGGCGTTTTTGCATGAAGACGATCCGCCAACGTCACTGCGGGAGGAATCTTTGCCACCGCTTTCACCGGGCACGGAACAGGAAGAGATGCGCCATCCGCCAAATGGCGTATGCCGTACCGCCTCAAACAAGCGGTGTCTGAGCCTTTAGGTGCATCGACACCCGCGGCGATTGGGTATCTTTTGCGGGCGAACACCAAAACCATGAAGACCGCACTCTGCCCACCCCTTCGTCCGGCGCTGTCGCGCTTATTCGCCCTGCTCGCCGCATGGGCCGTATTGCTGGCCGGCAGTTATCTTCAGGCGGCCAATACCATTACCAAAAACGTGATCCTGGGCGGCACGCTCGATATCAGTCCTATCAGCAGCATCTATCCCGCCCTTCCGGCCGGCAGTCCGCCGGAGGACGCCTATGCGCGCATGATGGTGATGCACACGACCATTCCGGGCACGACCAAAGGCACGATGTGGAAGACCCTGCTGGTGGATGAATACATTTGGGGCTCGCCGGCACCGAATGCATTTGGCCCGGCAAACGTGTCGCCCAACACTCAGAACCGCATTCTGGGCTCGCAGGGGTTTCGTTATAAAAGCAATGGCACGGGACTGAACACCTCCGAGAGCATCCCCGTCCGGTTCAGTAATCTGCTGGGCACCAAGTTCGTGGATTACACGCTCGTCATCAACATCGTCGATCCCTCTCTGGGGCCCAAGATCACCACGGAGCCCAAACCGCTGCAAAGTGTGCCGCCCAACGGTTGGGCCGGAATGACCGTGGTGGCCGGCGGTCCCGGACCGTTTACCTATCAGTGGTACGAAGGCGTGCCGCCCAGCACGCAAAGCCCCATCGGCGGAGCCACCGCCGCCTCGTGGGCGATGGGGCCGCGGCCTGTGGGGCAGTATCATTTCTGGGTCCGCGTGACCAATAATGTCGCCTCCGTGAACAGCATGACGGCGACGGTCAACGTGTCCAATCCTCCCACCGCAAACATTGGGGGCCCTTACAGCGTAGGGGAAATGGATGCCATCACTCTCTCAGGCGCCAACAGTTCCGATCCGGATTCGCCCTTCCTCGCCTATAAGTGGGACCTCGATCAAAATAACATTCACGGTCAGAGTTTTGACGAAATCGGAGAGTCCGTGAATTTCAGCGCTGCGACTTTGGAAGGCCCCGGGACCTTTCCCGTCAGTGTCGAGGTCTACGACACCACAGATATGATGGACACGGACAGCACCGTCATCACGATCCTCAACTCGGGGCCGCGCGCAGTCTTCACCACCAATGGTGCGCCAGGCGTGGTAACGTTCACCGGCGTAAAGGATTCCCCCGGTGACCTCGCTGCCGGCATCAAATACGCTTTCGACCTCGACAACGACGGCACGTTCGAAGTCGGTTTTTCCCCCACCGCCACCGCCACGGTGCCGGCGGCCTTTATGCCTGCTTATCTGGCGGGCCGTCCGGTGCGTGGACGCACCCTCGACCGCGACGGCGGCATCAGCGAATACATCGCCAGCGTGCATGGCCGCGGGATCATGGTCACCACTCTCACCGATGAAAACGACGGCGGCTCATGGGAAATCGGCCGGCTTTCCACGAGCCTGCGTGAAGCGATCGCCATCGCGGAAAGTGACGCCGCGCCGACCGCAATCTATTTCGATTCCGCCATCCTGACAAGTTTGGTGAACACCGTGCCGGTCAATGTCACGCACACGATTTCCACGCCGGTGCTCATCTGCGGCCCGGAGACGGGCTTTGGCGTCGAACTGACAGGCCCTGCGGGCTGGGGCATCCGCGGTTTTGCCGTGACCGCGACCGGCTCGCTGGTGCTGGACCGTGTGTCCGTCACCGGTTTCACAGGACGGGAGCCCACGCCCAGAGGCCGCGGCGGTGCGATCTGGTCCGAAGGCACACTCATCGTCCGGCGCTCCACAGTGTACGGGAACGCGGCCAACGGCCTCAGCGAGGGATTCGGCGGCGCCATCTTTGCCGGAAAGGGCTCCGTCGTTCTCGAGAACTCGACGTTCTTCAATAACACAGCCGTGGCCCTGGACCAGGGCGGCATCGCCGCGGGCGGAGCGGTGTACATCCGCAATGCGAACCTCACGGTGAACTACTGCACCATCACCGGGAATGCGGCGCCCGATGCGCGGGGCATCATGGTCACACGTGACAGCGCGGCGGCTGCCGCAACCGCGACGGTGAACAACACCATCATCGCCGATGCCTCGGTGGGCGTGCTTGATTTCAAGTCAGCCGGTCTTTCCGGAGCGCCCGCACCGGTCACCAGCGGTGCGAATAACATCATGCGGAGCGTCAGCGGCTTCTCCGGCACCTTTACGAATATCAATCCGGGACTCTCCGGCCTGACCTTCAACGGGGGCACCACGATGACGATGTCTCCGGGGCGAAGCAGTCTGGCGATCAACCGCGCCGTGCCCACCGCCGGCATCACCACAGACCAGCGGGGCTTCCCGCGCCCGTTTGCAAAGCGTTGCGATATCGGGGCGGTGGAGTTCGACGGACTCGTCGAGAACCTCAACGTCACCACCGTGACGGACGAAGACGACGGCACGAGCGACTGGCTCCAGGGCACCGGCACCAGCCTCCGCGAGGCCCTGGCCTACGCCGCGGATCATCCGGGCGACGATACGATCACCTTCCATCCGTCGCTGGCGGGTAAAACGGTCAGTCTCACGTCCGGCTGGAACAACGCGTCGGATGACAGCGCGCTGCGCGTGGTGAATCAAACGGTCACGATTGAGGGGCTGGCTACTTTCCCGGGTGTTGCCATTGGGATCGGCGGGGGCGCGGTGAAGCGGCATTTCGCGGTCGAATCCACCGGCAGCCTGAAACTTTCACATGTGTATCTGGGACTGGGGCACGTATTCGGCAACGGTGCCTCCGTGTGGAGCGCCGGCAGCTTCAAGGCCCAGGGCTGTGCTTTCATGAGTAACATCGCTGTCGAGGGCGGCGCGGTCTATGCCGAAAGCGGCTCCCCGCTTTGTCTGCTCGAAAACTGCACCTTCACCAACAACACTGTCCTCAACACCGGCAGCGCTGTATCCTCCGGCGCGGCGCAAACGATGCTCCGCCACCTGACCGTGAGCGGCAACGGCGTCTCCGGCGTCAACGGCAACGCCCTCGTCTTCAGGCAGACCCAGGCCGAACTGTGCAACTCCCTCATTATCGGCAACACCGGTGACGGCATCGGCCTCATCAGCAACGCCGCACTCAACGCCCAGAGCACTAACAACATCCTCGGCGGCGGGGGCACCGGCGGTCTCGTGAATGGAGCCAATGGCAACCTCACCGGCGTCCTGCCCGCGGCGGTCAAGCTGGGTCCGCTCGATTTCAATGGCGCGGCCACGCCCACCATGGCCCTGGAGTCCGGCAGCATCGCCGTCAATCAAGGGGTGCCCGTTGCCGGCCTCACCGTCGATCAGCGCGGCACGGCGCGCCCCACCGGCTCCGCTCCGGATATCGGCGCGTATGAAGACACCACTAACAATGGCGCGGGCGACGCGGACCTGGACACGGTATCCAACTGGGACGAATACAAAAACGGCACGGACCCTTTCAACCGCGACTCCGACAGTGACGGCTACAACGACGCCACCGAGCGGCTGGCCGGCACCAACACGCTCTCCGCCGCCTCCATCCCGCCGGTCAATCACGTCGAGTGCGTGCTGGGCGCGGCTCCCGGCCTGGGTCTCGATCTTTCCGGCACCTTCACGCACGCCGTGAACGTCGGCACCAACGGGGCCGCCGGCGCGGCGGGGAATGCCAATTTCACCGCGGACAATGCACCGAACGTGAGCATCACCTCGTTTAACAACTCCGCCAACTGGTTTCCGGTGGAGTTCGGCAGCACCGCCGCGGACACGACTCTGGAAAAGCTCTTCAGTTCCAACCGCTGGGGCGCGGCTGCGCAGCCGGTGCAGGTGACGCTCTCCGGCCTCACCCCAGGGAAGAAATACAAACTGCAGCTTCTTTTTGGCGAAGCCTGCTGTCCCGGACGCACCTTCGATGTGATCATCGGCGGCACGCTCGCGGTGGACAACTTCATGCCCGCCGCCGCTCAGGGCGGGGCCAGTGTGCGCTACGCGGCCTCCGCGATTGTGCGCGAAGTGACTGCCATGAGCAATACGCTGACTATCGTCCTCAGCAGCGCCAATGTGCCGCCCGTTTCCGGCCTGATCACCAGCCCGATGCTCAGCGGTCTCACGCTGGAAGAGGGCGGCTTCACTTCCGCCCTGACGGAGTGGCGTTATGTCCACGGCCTGCCGCAGGATGGCGCGCAGGACCTCGCCAATCCCTCCGGCGACGGCATCTCCAATATCCTCAAATTCGCCTTCAATCTCGCGCCCGTGGCCGGTGATTTGAATCGTAGCAATGTGGCGGTCTTCGCCCCCGGCGGTAGTTCCGGTCTGCCCGCTGTCCAGAGATCCCAGAACGGAGACCTCATCTTCGACTTCCTGCGCCGCACCGCCGCCACCGCGCCGGAGATCTCATATATCCCCCGCGTCAGCACAGACCTCACCGTCTGGCAGCCCGTGAGCCTGGGAGGTGCTGCCGTCACGCCTGCCATTCCCGGCTGGGAGCGCGTGGTCCTCATCGTTCCCGGTCCCGCCGGCGGCAGGTTCTTCGGCAGCGTGGAAACGACGGTCGCTAACTGATAGTTTCGCTCCTGGACGTTTCCGGCCTCACGCATCCAGGCTCTCTTCACGCATACCTGTCCGGCGACAGCAGCGCCAAATCAATTTCCGTTCTCTCTCCGCCGATCACCTGCGCGATCAACCTTCCCGTCACTGGTCCCAGGCTGAGGCCCATCATGGCGTGGCCGGTGGCGAGGGTTACGTTTTTCCATTTCGCAGTGCGGCCCATATAGGGCATGCCGTCCGGGCTGCACGGGCGCAGGCCGCTCCACGGGGGGAAGCCGTCGAAGTCGCCGGTGCGAAATTCCGGGTAATACTGCGGCACCGCTTTGATGATGCCGTGCACGCGGCGGGCGTTGATGCGTTCATTCAGCCCCGCGATTTCCATGGTGCCTCCCACGCGCAGCGCGCCGTCCATGGGTGTTACCGCCACGCGGGCCTCTGTGAAAATCGAACAAATCGCCGGCAACTGGCGCGGATTCCTGACGGTGAGGCTGTAACCCTTTCCCGCCTGCATCGGCAGCCGCAGCCCCAGTTCCTTCGCCATGAGCGGGGACCACGATCCTCCGGCGATGATGATCTCATCCGCCTCGACTTCACCCGCCCCGGTGCGCACCGCCGCGACGCGGCCGTCCCTCGTCACAAAGCCGGTCACTTCCGTACTCCACCGGAATTCCGCGCCCGCTTTTGTCAGGCGGTCCTCGAGGCTCTGCATGAACGGGGCGGGGGACAGGTGACAGTCTTTCGGAAAATACACCGAGCCCGCGACATCCATCGTCACCCCCGGATCCTTTGCGGCTGTTTGCCGGGCGTTCAACTCCTCCGCAGGGATGCCCAGCGCGCGCGCCTGCGCCGCTGTTTTTCCCTCTTCGTCCAGGGTGTGCTGTGTCTTACACAGCATTAGCAATCCCTTTTTTACGAGGCTGAACTCGTGGCCGTCCGCCGCCAGTTCTTCATAACACGCGCGGCTGGCGAGACTGAGGTCTCTCAACAGAGGCGCGCATCGGGCCACATGCTGCTTGTTGGCCGCCCGCCAAAACCGCATGCCCCACGAGAGCAAATCCCAGGACACCCGCGGCTTCACGTAAAACGGCGACTCCGGATTCCACATCCACTTCAGTCCCAGCTTCACCATTCCCGGCGCCGCCAGCGGAATGAAATGGCTGGGCACGATCATCCCGGCGTTCCCAAAGGAGCAGCCGTCGCGCCTCTGCGGCTGGCGCTCGATCACAGTGACGCGGTGGCCCCGCTGCACGCAGTAGTGGGCGGTGCTGAGACCGATGACGCCGGCTCCAATGATGAGGGTGTGCATGGGATCAAAATGACGAAATCAGAAGCCAGAAATCCGAAGAAATGACGAAGGTCGAATGACGAATGTCGCGGGCGGTGCTTTTCGGATTTCCGGCTTCGTCATTCTTTCGGGCTTCTGGTTTCGGATTTCGTCATTTTGACTCCATAACAAAAAGGATCCTCCTCATCCAGCACCAGCACCCCCTCCCCATTCACCCACGCTTTTCCCGTGATCGTGGGAATCACGCTCGCCCCCTCCACTTCCACGCTGCCGGTGAAAACGGTGCCGAGGATGCTCTCCTGCCGCCATACTTCGCCGGGAGCCAGTCTGCGGTCCGCGTGGAGGCAGGCCAGCTTGGCGCTGGTGCCGGTGCCGCAGGGGGAGCGGTCGTAGGCCTTGCCGGGGCAGAGGACGAAGTTGCGGCTGTGATTCGCAGGATCGTGCGGCGGGCCGAAGAGTTCCACATGGTCCACCTCCGGAAAGCCGCCGGCATTCACCGCCTGACGGATGCGCCAGGTGAAATCGGTTAGGGATTCCACATTCTCCAGCGTTAGGGACTGCCCGTGATCCGCGACGAGGAAGAACCAGTTGCCGCTCCACGCCACATCTCCCGTGATGGGGCCGGCACCTGGCACCTCCACCGTCACCGCCTTCGCTTTGCGGAAGGAGGGCACATTGCGCACGGAGACACTCCCGTCCGCGTGCAGCGTGGCGGTCACGATGCCCACGCAGGTTTCGATACGGTGCGCGCCGGGCTGGAGACGGCCCAGATACGCCAGCGTGGTGACGAGGCCGATGGTCCCGTGCCCGCACATGCCGAGCACGCCGACGTTGTTGAAAAAGATCACGCCGCAAATGCAGGTCTTGTCCTGCGGCTCACAGATCAGCGCTCCCACCAGCACATCCGAGCCGCGGGGTTCATTGGCCACTGCGGAGCGGAAGTTGTCGTGCGCAGTGCGGAGGACTTCCGCCTGTTCCGCCACGCTGCCGGTTCCCAAATCCGGCCCGCCGGAAATGACGACACGCGTTGGCTCGCCCCCCGTGTGGCTGTCGATGATTTGGACACGAGTCATGGGTTCTTAAAAAAGACGGTGAGCAGCACCACGGCGATGAAGGTCGCCAGCAGGGCCACGGTAATATTTACAATGTTTCTGAACCGCGGGAGGAGTAGAGATCCTCGCTTTACCAGGTGACGGTCGATGAAGACGGGTGTCAGGGACACGGAGAGGAACAGTCCGATACAAACCCATTCCCGCAACCCGATCAGCAGGGAACCCGCCAAAACCGGAGAGAACGGGATAACGGTGAATGCATCCATCTGTCAGGAAGGAAAGGGGATTCGGTGGTTAGCGTGAAGCGCCGCGTCCATAAAAAAAGTACCAGGCAAACATGATGGCGAGGAAAGTTGTGGACCCGATCGCGATCACGGACAGAAGGGTGGGCCAGCCATCCCGGACGTTTTCTGTTACTTTCCACGCCCAAATGCAAAGAGCCAAAAAAGCGCCACCGGTGATCAGCCATGCTTTAAGCTCCTCATTCATGTCCAGGTGCCCGGTTTCCAATCCTGCGGAAGTTTTGGCCGTTTGGCGATGCCATCGTGGATGATCTTCAGCACCTTCTCCCGTTCCGTTCCGGTGAGCGGCAGCCGCGGGGCGCGCGTCCATTCCTTGCCCAGGCCCACCTCCTGGACGGCCAGCTTGATGTACTGCACAAACTTCGTGCTCACATCCAGATGTAGCAGCGGCGTGAACCAGCGGTAGATCGCCTGCGCCTCCGCCCAGCGTCCGGCGCGCGTCAGTTCCCAGATGTATTGGTTTTCCAGGGGGAAGGCGATGCCGCTGCCGGCCACCCAGCCGTCGAGACCGAGCACCGCGCTTTCCAGCATAAGGTTATCCACTCCCGTAAAGATCGCGTAGCGTCCCCCCACGGTATTGTGCAGGTCCGTGATGCGCCGCGTGTCACCCGCGCTTTCCTTGAGGGCCACGAAGTTCTTCTGGTCCGCCAACTGCGCGAACATTTCCGGAGTGATGTCGTTCGCGTAACTGAGCGGGTTGTTATAGATCATGATCGGCAGCCCCGTCGCCTGCGCCACCGTGCGAAAGTGGGCCATCGTTTCATCCGGCGCGCCTTTATAGAGCATCGCCGGCATGAGCATGAATCCGTCCGCACCGGCTTTCTCGCAGTCCTGCACATATTGCACGGCTCCTGCGGTGCTCGTCTCCGCCACCCCGCTGAGGACCGGTACACGGCCTTTCACGGCTTTTACCATTTCGGAGATCACCAGCCGTTTTTCCTCCCCCGTCATGGGCTGGTTTTCCCCCAGCGATCCGAGGAAAATGAGGCCTTTGATTCCCGAACCGAGCAGCACCTCCGCGTGGCGCGCGGTCGCTTCCAGATCTAGCGATCCGTCCTGGTGCATTTGAGTGGTGATGGCGGGGAAGACGCCGGTCCAGTGTGGTGTCATGATGGATGGGGTATGGGCAGTGGTGGGAGTGGCAGTGGGCCGTCACATACCATGAAAACCGGGAACCGCTTGGCGCAACTTCACTTCCTTCCGCCAATTTCCGCATAATCCGCCTCCCCGCTCACGGCTCCGGGCGATTCTGTGCCCTCCATGCCGCCGCTTTGGCGTCCACGTCTTTGATAAACTCGTCCTTGCCCCCGGAGTAGCTGGTGATGCCGGCGGGATACTGCGCGGCCAGGCGGCGCTTGAGAGCTTCGTATTCCTTTGCGCAGGCCGGATGCGCTCTCAGGTACGCGCAGAAGGCGAGATGCCGCTCAATCTGCGGCGACCCGGCCTGGAACGTATGGATCTGGTGCGTCCGGTCGCCGCTGCGATCAGACTTCCGGAAGTAACGGCGGCCGGGAATCCCAAACTCACCCATCGCCTCATACCCCAGTGCCTCCACGCGCCCCGCCTGTTCATCGATCCGTGCCAGGTCGTCCGCCACCGCAAGGAAGTCGATGACCGGCTTCGCATCGATCCCGGGAATGGCCGTGCTGCCGATGTGGTGAATCGCGAGAAGATGCACCCCCAGCGCGTCTTTCAAAAGAGACGCCTCCCGCGCAAACTCCTCCGGCCAGCGGGGATCGGAGGGGACGAGAAAGACACGCATAATATAATAAGAGTGGGCTCCCGGGTTTTTCCGGGCTGTCTTCCGTCAGGCAGAGCCGCCTGCTACTCCACCTTCTCCTTTTCCTTCTTGTTCCGGCAGTCTCCCCGGGCCCGCAGTTCTTCACAGCTCGCCTCGATCCTCAGCGACTTGTTGGCCGGGCGGAACCCCAGGCGGCGGCTGATGCAGTCCTCCAGCACGTCCATGTGCTGGTCCTCGAATTCCACGACTTTATGACAGTCGAGACAGATGAGGTGATTGTGGTGCGGATGGTCGAAAAAGTTCGGATCGTAGCACTTCTGGCCAAATCCGAGATCGATTTCCCGGAGCAGTCCGCTCTCCACAAGCAGCACCAGCGTACGGTAGAGCGTGGCCCGGCTGGTGGTGGGATCGATTTTCCGGGCCATGGCCCAGAGTTCGTCCGCGGTGAAGTGTTCCGCAGTGGAAAAAGCGGCCCGGATAATGACCTCCCGCTGCTTGGTCCGGCGCAGCCCTTTCCCCGCAAGGAATTCGTCCAGCCGTTGCAGGATTGCGGGATTGACCTCGGGTTCAGCCATAGAGGAATAGTAGAGAGTTCCCGGCGGGGCGTCAATGTCACAGACCGCCGCCGGCAAAAACGAAAAGCGCCACCAGAGAACTGCGGCAGTGGAGATCACGCTACCGTTGCTGCCTTCCGGCCCTGGCGGGGTTTGCACGTCCACACTCCACAGCCCCTGGCAGCGCCGGACCTTCCCACTCCCTGCGGTCACCGCAACCTTAAATGCCGACGTCCGGCGAATTTTCCCGGATGCACGAAATTTCTGTCTTTGCTGCGCAGATTCATGTTGTCTTGTCGGGCGAGTATCTGTAAAGAACTTCCAAATTTCCCAACCCTCCCTCAGAAATTATCCTATGTGGAAACCACTCTCAATCATTTCCGGCCTGATCCTCCTCGCGACCGGCGGGATTATGTTTACGCAGGTACAGAACCAAATCCGGTCGGAGCGTAAACAGGCGGAGGCGGCCAAGGCCAATCTCGATTCCGCGATGAAAAATCAGGTGGAATCCAACAAGGCGAAAACCAATTCGGACACCGATCTTGCCGACGCGAAGACCGAACTGGCGGCCAATCAGCAGAAGAAGGCCACGGCGCTGGCGACCAAGGAGCAAAAAGTGGCTGAAGTTGCGAAAGCGACGATGGAGCGGGATGGCGTGGCCAAAGAGCTGGCTGATCTTGAAAACAAGCTCAAGGATCTCGGCGGTCTCGCCCGGCTGGTGGCTGAGTTGAAAGAACTGGAAGCCAAGAAAGCCACTCTGGATTCCGGCATTCAAAACAGCAAGGACGCCATCGCGGCCACGATTGCTCACCGGGAAGCGACCGATAAGGTCATCGCTCAGTTGAAAAACCGGGACCTGTTCCAAAAGACCGGCACCGTGGTGGAGAGCTTCCGCACGTATGTGTCTGCGGTGAATCCTGAGCTCGGATTCGTCATCCTCGCTCACGGGGACAACAGCAACGTCACAAAGGGGGCGAAATTCGACATCATTCGTGGAGATAAACTGATCGCCAAGATCGTGGTGACCCACCTTGAGCCGACCAAATCCACGGCGGAGATCGTGACCGGCTCCCTCGCCGCCGGCGAAAGCATCCTCCCGGGCGACCGTGCCGTGGTGAACGTGGCCTCCACTCCGAAGTCCCTCGCCGCGATGGCCAACCGGTCTGCCGCCAAGCCTGCTGCGAATTCCAAAAAGCCAGGTGCGGCCAAACCGGGCACGGCTCCCGCTGACCCGTTTGCCTCTCCGGATGGAGCGACCCCCCCGGCTGAAAAACCTGCTGCTCCTCCGGCTGAAAAGCCCGCCGAGAAAACCGAGACCACTCCCGCTGAGAAGCCCGCGGACGCCAACATGGAGAAAAAGTAATCTCCACTCCCTTCTGAATTTTCCGTTTTTCCCCGCCTCCTCCACCGCATGAAGATTCTCTTCGCTGTTTCCCTTCTGGCCGCCATTGCTGC
>DATAIE010001226.1:0-2029 GCA_036262875.1 Verrucomicrobiales bacterium | reverse complement strand
GGAACGGCTTTACCGCTTTCCACAGCAGCCTTTGGCCCTCTTTTGCCTCACCGGACTTGAGAAGATCCGTCCCTTTGGTTTGCGAAAGGGATCGCAGAGAGTCGAAGGGAATCAAGTCCGGTCCACCTTCCTTGAGGAGGGGCCTCAGGAACGAGGGAGAGCGATCATCGTCAGGGACAGTGATCTCGATGAGCGTATAGCGGATGGTTTTAGCTCCCTGCCGTGCCTTTTCAGGTGATACCTTCGTGGAGATCTTTGTTTCCGTGCTTCCGCTGCCGGCGGGTGGCGCCGGTGCCATGGGAACGGGAGCTCCGGCGCGGCAGGAAATCACCATGGAGAGTCCAACGGTGAGCCCAATCCAGCCCGCGATCAGCGCCGCTTTTCCGCGCGCGGTGGCAGCCGTCCGGTTTACGTCAGCCTGTATCAACCGGCGAAACCTTTTTGCCAGGGCGGAAGGCTGGGCGACGGCAAGTCCTGGTGCGTGAGGGGCGGGGCTTCGCAGGACATGCTCTTTCACAAGGGCGAGCAGATCTGTGCCGTAGCAGAGAGGATTGGCCTTTCCGCGGGTGACCACCCAGTCGTCGCAGGCGATTTCGCGAAGGATGGAAAGTTGCCGCTTTGCCGCCAGTGCGAGGGGATTGAACCATGCCGGCCAAAGGGCGATGAAGGCCAACATATGGGCGGGCGCATCCTTCCTCACAATGTGTCCGGTCTCGTGATGAAGCACATGGAGCAGCCGTTCCCCGGTCCATGATTCCGCCTCCCGGGGCAGGGCGATGACCGGCCTCCGCCAGCCCCATGTGCACGGCATAATCCACTCCGGAGAAACGAGGAGGCGGGGGACTTCGGGCAGACCGTGTTGCGTGGAAACTCCGGCCAGAAGTTGAAACAGCCGTCCGTCCTTCAACTCGGTCCACTTTGCCGAAATGCGCCGGGCACGCAGCAACCGGACCGCCATCCTCAGTGCGCAGGCGAAAATTCCCGTCAGCCAGACAAGCAAAATCGAGGACTCCCATGCGGGTTTGGTCGTGGAGGTCGCCGCAGACAGGGTGGCGTTATCACTGACCGGATCGGGCATCACACTGGCAACTGGCGGCTCATTTTGAGCGACGGTGGGCCGGTCCCCGGCAGGACTGGCGGAGGTATCGAAGACATTGACGGGGTATCGAAGCGGCACGGTTTCCTGCGGACGGATGAAACTGGAAAGCAGCAGCACCGGCACGCCCAGCAGAGAGAGCCAAAGCAATCGGAATCTCAGTGCAGCGGATGCCTTCACCATCCAGCGGTTGAGGCAGACGCCGGTCAAAATCAGCAAAGATGATTTGAGCGTAAACTCCGTCAGTACCGCCGGCCAGTTGATGTCGCCGGCCCGCGGGACAAAGGATTCGAAATACGGTGGATTCATGGCGTTAGGATTTCGGTTTGCGCCGGGCAGCCTGTTTCTTTGCGGATTCCAGCATGGCCTCCAGTTCGGAAAGGCCGGCTTTGCTGATGCGGGAGGCGGGATCGGAGAAATGGGCCGCCATGGCCTCGCCGAGAGAGCCTCCAAAAAAGACATCCAGCACGCGGCGGAAGGCGGACCTCCCCGCTTTCTGTTTAGGTTGCGTAGCCCGGTAGACGAATTCGCGTCCATCCTTCGAATGGGTCAGGTGTCCCTTTCTTTCGAGGATGGTCAGCAGCGAGCGAAGGGCGGCGCGGGTGGGGGCCTTCTCCATGCGGTCCTGGATGCCGGTCAGGGTGGTTTGTTCGAGTGAGAACACGATCTCCATGATCTCCTGCTCTCGTTTGCTGAGCTTGGCGGGCGCGGACATAATGGGCTGAGAATTCAACCTTTTGCACTGAAGCGCAAGCAATAAGTTGAATTTTCAGTCTTTCTGAAAACCACAGGTCCCGGGCCGTTTCCTGGCGTTAGGGAGAAGAGGGCGGCTTCAGAGAGACCGGTTGACGGGTGCCGTTGATTTCCAGCTCCAGGGCTGCGGTAGCCGCCGGATTTTCCAGCCACCAGTGGGTATCGGCTTCGGATTCAGTA
>DATAIE010001225.1:0-3823 GCA_036262875.1 Verrucomicrobiales bacterium | reverse complement strand
ACCGCCGACGCGCCTGATAAACCGGACAAGCCGGAAACTCCCGGCACGCCCGCAGCCCTGCCAACCGGTGGTGCGGACCTCGCGAAGAATGTGCTGAAGATTTTCGAAGGCCGTTGTGTTTCCTGCCACGGCAAGAATGCGATGGAACCGAAGAAGTTCCAGATCATTGACGATCTCGCTAAACTCCGGAACAGCCCCATGGTGAACCTCCAGTTGCCTGAGGATTCCAAACTTTACACAGCGGTCAAAGACGAAGAGATGCCCCGGCTGACCAAAGCCGAAAAACAGGCCGGGAAGACGACAGTCGAGCCGCTGACCGCCGAGGAGACCGCGATCATTCTCTCGTGGATCAGGGCGGGCGCTCCCGCCGCGGATGGCACGGGCGAAGTGGCGAAGGTCGATCCGGCGAAACCGGAAACGAAGCCGCCTCAGGTGCAGCCGCCCGGCTCGCCCACCCGCCCGCTGGTAACGCCTGCGGATGAGATCACCGCAGCCCTGGCCGATCTGCAAAGTGTGACGCGTGAAGACCAGGCGGATGTGCGCTACGTCTCTCTGGCCGTCGCGAGCAACAATGTCTCGATCAAGGACGACGAACTGGAAAACCTGCGCCGCGGTGTGCGGAAAATGTTGAACAGCCTCTCCACGGGCCCGCGCATCGCCACCTTTGAAGAAGTGGGGCCGGCAAAGACACTGCTGCGTGTTCGCCTGTCGGAACTGGGCTGGGATGCGGGCATGTGGGACCAGGTAGCTTCCCACTTTCCGCTGGCCATCGATACCGGCGTGTCCGCGGCCCTGGGCGCGGCCTGTCACACCTCGGTGCCGGTGATGCGTGCCGACTTCATGGCGGCGAATGCCACGCGCCCGCCGCTCTATCATGACATCCTCCGTCTCCCGAAAAATCAGGCGGATCTCGAACGCCGCCTGGGAGTGAACGTGGCGGAGGACCTCAAGCGCGGGCAGGCGATTCGGGCCGCCTTCAGCAAGAGCGGCATCTCCAACGCGAACCGCCTCGTGGAGCGTCACGACATGGGCCGCGGCGGAAGCTACTGGCTTTCTTACGATTTCAAATCCAGCGGTGGACACGCCAGCCTTCTCCAGTTCCCGCTCGGTCCGAAGACCTTTCCGGACGGCAGTGCTCCGCTGCTGCACGGCACCCTCGCCTTCGAACACGCCGGCGGCGAGTTTGTCTTCACGCTGCCGAACGGCCTCCATGCTTATTATGTGAGCGACGTGCTGGGCAATCGCATCGATGGCGCGGCGCCGACCAACATCGTGGGCGACCGCGACAACGTCACAGGCAAGGTGGAAATTTCCAATGGCCTCTCCTGCATCATCTGCCACGAAAAGGGGCTCAAGGACACCATTCCCAAAGACGAAGTGCGGTCCCTCGCCGCCACCTTCGGCGCGGAAGAGCAGCGGCTCGTGGAGCGCCTCTTTCCGGAACAGGCCACTTTCGATGCGAAATTGAAGGAGGATGTCGCCTCCTACGCCGCTGCTCTCAAGGCCGCCGGCGCCGAACCGATGCCCGGGCAGCGTGAGCCGGTGGGGCAACTCTCCCGTCTCTATGACGAAGAGGTCAGTCTCGAACGCGCCGCCGCGGAACTCGGTCTCTCGCCCAAAGTGCTCATGGAGAAACTGGACGAGATCCCTTCGTTGACGGACCTTCGTCTCACCTTCCGCCGCGGCGGCAGTTTCCAGCGGGAGCACTTCAATGACCGTTTCCCGGAGTTGGTGGTCCGCCTCACGAATGACAAGGTGCGCGGCTTCCAGCCCATTACCTCAGTGGGAGGAGCCGGACGGCTCCAGCACCTCCGCCCGGTGCCGGTGCTGCTGACGCTGGACAAGACCAGCTATCGTGAAGGAGAAATCCCGCAGATTTCCCTCGAAGCAGCGGAGGACTGCCACGTCCGCCTCCTGTATCAGGATGCCCGCGGGGACATCACGGTTCTGTTCCCGAATCAGTTCATCGAGAATGACAGCGTTCGCGCCGGCAAGTCCCGCCTGTTGCCGGTGCCAAATCCGAAGAAAGCCGGTGACGAAGTCGCGATCGAGATCTTTGGTGGCGATGACGGCAAGGTATTCGGAACGGAACGGTTCATCGTCGTGGCGACCGACCAGTCCTTCACCGACACGACAGCGCTTCTCGCCGCCGCCCGTGAGGCCTTCGACAAGACGAAGGTGCCCTTCGCCACGGAGCACACGAAGAGCCTCGACCTCGCGATGACCAAAGCCGCCCGCGCCATCTCCCGGCCTTCCAGCGCCCGCCGGGATACCCAGGCCCGGGTGGGTTTTTCATCCGTCACCATTACCACCCGCCCCAAGTGATCGCCTCACGCGAATAATTGATGGCACTCAACATCCCCAAGGTCCACCTTAACCCGTTATGAAGACACTGCTTTTCACGGCCTTCGCCGTATCCATGCTGATGACTGGCTCCGCGCCGGCACAGGAAACGAAGAAGCTCGATCCCGCTGCACTGAAGAGTCTGGACTCCGCGCCGGCCACCGAAGCGCCAAAGGTCCCGCCTAAGTTTGTGGCCAAAGGCGCGCCGAGGGAAACCAAACGCGAGTATCTCACCAAGTCGGTGGGAGGCGTCTCGAAAGCGGCCCGGGTGATCACCATGAGCACCGGAGACAAGATCGAAGCGCCCGTAGTGGACATTCCTCTGCTGTTCAACAAAAACGAGGCCACGCTGAAGGATGCCCAGTCCCGGGATAACCTGAACATTCTCGCGGCCAAGATCAAACAGCTTGAAGCGTCCGGTGCTACCTTCTGCATTGAAGGCCATGCCAGTGCGGAGGGCGACGGGGCGTTCAACGAGAAGCTCTCGCAGGCGCGGGCGACCGCCATTGCCGCCCAACTAAGAGCGTGCGGAGTGAGTCCGTCTACGATCACCGGCGCGACTGGATTTGGTTCCCGTCACGCCAGTCAGCCCGCCAGCGCCAGCGAGTCGCTGCTCGCACAGGACCGGCGCGTATTGATCGTCAGAGAGAAATAACGGTCCCACTCATCCGGCATGAATTCCCGAACTTTCGTCCGCTGCCTCTCCACCCTGCTTCTGTTTCTGGGCCTGAGTTTTTCCGCGAGGGCGGAAGGGCGGCTGGCCCTCGTGATCGGAGTCGGACAGTATGATGGTAAGTTCGGCCTTTCGGCCCTGCCAGGAATCGCTCACGACGTTTCCAAAATGAAGGCCTCTCTCGAAGCCGTGGGCTTTACGGTCACGGCTTTGGAGAATCCCTCCCTGACAGAGGCGGAGGAGGCGATCGACAACTTTGGCAATGCGCTCAAGGCAAACAAGGGCGTGGGTCTTTTCTACTTCTCCGGCCACGGCGGGGAGTTTGAGGGGAAAAACTATCTCATTCCCAAAGGAGCCCGCCTGACCAATGCCCGTGACATCAAGGAGCAGGGCGTGGCCGCGCAGCGAATTCTCAACCGCATGGAGGACGCGGGAAACGGAACCAACATCCTGTTCCTGGATTGCTGCCGCAACAACATGACCAAGGCGACGACGGACTCGGGCATGGCGGCGATGAATGCCAAGGGCACGTTCATTGGCTTTGCGACCGCCTCCGAGAAAACGGCAGCCGCCTCCACCGATGGCAGTCCCTACACCGGCTCGCTTTCGCAGTTCATGCTGAAACCCGGCGTCAGTATCACCGACATGCACACGCTCGTGACGCGGGATGTGGAGAATCAGACCCGCAGCGCCGGTGTGGAAGTGCAGACGCCTTTCCAGTACTCGGGGCTCAACGACGTTTTCTATTTCGTGCCCTCCGGCAGCGCCGTTCCGGCAGCGCCCAATACACCCGCTCCCGCTGCGCCG
>DATAIE010001224.1:0-1718 GCA_036262875.1 Verrucomicrobiales bacterium | reverse complement strand
GGAGGACAATCCCGGCTTCAGTACCGCCACCTTCTCCGTAGATGGCACTGACGTCCTAACGCTTTATGGCTCCACTCCACCGCGCGATGCCATTCCAGTGCGCTGGCCTTTGGCGGATGGCACCCATACACTCCGCTGGACGTGGCAGGCGGGCAGTTCCGTTCCGCTGGGCAGCACGTCGCTCAACCGGCTGCTGCTCGACCGCGTGCAGTTTGCGCCGGACCGGCCTGGTTTGGCGGTAATCTTCCCGGACAGCGCCGGCACAGCCTTACCCGGCACCCATCCTTGGACCGTGCAGCCCGCACCCGGCGGCGGGTTCCGCGCGGAGAGCAATCCCATTTCTCCCGGACAGTCCTCCATTCTGAGCCTGACCGTTTCCGGCGGAAGTGAACTGTCCTTTCGCACCGGCTGGACCGGTCTGCGCGACAACCGGACCGGCGGCTGCTTTCTTTCGACCGGTAATTTCTGGTATGGCCTGCATGGCCTCGCCGGCATCCCAGGCGACACGCTGGAAGCCGCATGGCACCTTCCGCCGGGTTCGCATGAACTCCGGTGGACCGCCTCCAGTGCCTCCGGCGCGCTGGATGCTTTTTTCCTGGATCAGGTCACGCGTGAGGTTCCCGCGCTCACCGTCGGCGAAGCCCTCGGCCTTCCTGCAAAAGTTTTCTTGAGCACGGGAAGCGGGCGCTGGCACGGCCAGTCGGAATCCTTCCACCTGGATGGGGCCGCAGTCGCTTCACCAGGGAGCGGCAGCCTGACGACCCTGTTCACAGGTCCGGGAACAGTGAGCTGGTGGTGGAAGGGCGAGAACGCGCCCGCCGCCTCCACAGCCAGCCTCATCGGCTATCCCTACGGCGACATGGCCGTCTACGCCAACCACCGGGGCAGCTTTGGCTGGGAACGGCGTGAAGCCCTCCTTCCCGCAGACCAGACCTTCCGCCTGGAATGGCGCTTCGCGACTCCCAATACCGGGCGCCTGCTCGTCGATGACGTTGTCTTTCGTGAGGCCGCTGCGGACTCCTATACAAAATGGGCCGTTGGCAGATTCGTTGCCGGCGGTGAAAGAGCCGTCATGAACGCTGACCCGGACGGCGACGGTCAGTCCAACCTCATGGAGTTCGCCTTCGGTTCCGATCCTAACAGCCGCCGCTCGGCCTACGCGCAGAATATCACCATCGCCCCCGGGTCCTTCCAGGTCTGCGTGACCATGCCGGACTACGATACCACCGGGTTGAACTACGATATCGAGTTATCCGCCGACCTCCAGCAATGGACCCGCGTCCGGCGCATCGAAGGCGGCATCAACCAGCCGGGTGTTCCCGTTATCTGTTCTCTCCCCCTTGAAACGGAGGGAAGCGTTGAATTTGTTAGAATCAAAGTCAGCCTGTCCGGAGAATGAAAGGGGCAATCACCAGCCCCCACACTGGAGGGTGGGAGCGGAGGAAGCAGCCCATCCAGCGATACACGCGACCACGTTGTTGAATGAGATAGTTGTCGCGCCGCTGCAGCCTAGTATGCGGGCAGCTTGCGACTCGTCGCACTGCGTTTGCTCATTAGCAATGATTTACTCTAACATGTCGTCCGGTCTCGCCCTGGTTTTTGCAATACTGAGCGCGACCTTCGCGTTTGCCTCGGGAGGAGGAGAATCTTCTTCCTCCGCACACATCCTTCGCGATGCTGCAGTGTCACCCGCGACCCTCTCAACGGAGCAGTTCAGG
>DATAIE010001223.1:0-6297 GCA_036262875.1 Verrucomicrobiales bacterium | reverse complement strand
GTGGGCCGGCGTCCGGAGAAAATTTCCAGGATTTTCCCAGACATGGCATGACTGACATAAATCTCCCCGGAGAGAACCTTGCGCACGGCTTCGATGACACGGCGGGCTCCCTCCTGCTTCATAATGTATCCCTGAGCTCCGGCACGCAGGACGCGCTCCACGTATAAGCTCTCGTCGTGCATGGAATGAATGAGCAGCGCGACCGTTTTGACGTGAGCGCGAATGTCTTTGATGAGTTCCAGTCCATTCTTCCCCGGCAGCGAGATGTCGATGATCACGAGGTCCGGCTTCAGTTCCAGAATGCCCGTGAGTCCGGCCGTCGCGTCGTTGGCTTCACCGATGACCATCAAGTCCTGTTCGTGATTGATCAATTGGGCCAGCCCCTGTCTCATGATGGGATGATCATCGACCAGAAAGACCTTCTTTTTGACGGCAGGAGCAGCAGGCATGTGGTGGTAGGGGGATGAATTATCGGTGAAAATAGCGCCATCAGGCTCCGGATGCAACACTCCCGGAGATTTCCCTGGGCGAAAGTCGGGAAAGGTCCAGGGAGGCCGTTACGGTCACTCCTTCGCCGGGCCGCTGGCTGATGTGCAGCGTCCCGCCGATAATCCCGGCGCGGTAGTGCATGACACGCAGGCCCATTCCTCCCGTGCCGCCAGGGGGACCTTCGGGAAATCCTCTGCCGTTGTCCTCGATGGACAATTCGAGGTGATTTTCCAGGTCCCGCACGGAAATGAGGATTTCCGAGGCCCTGCCGTGCTTGGCGGCGTTGGCCACGGCTTCCTGGGCGATGCGGTAAAGGTGGATGGCTTTCTCGTTGTCGATGGCCGGGAGTTCCGGTGCCGTCTGACAGGAACAGTGCACTCCGCGCATGTGCCGGGTGGTGCTGGCGGCAAGGTCCTGGAGCGCCACTGCGAGGCCCTTGCTCTGGAGCAGCACGGGCGAAAGGCCCCGTGCGAGGTCGCGCGTGTGGGTGATGGCTTCCCGAATGAGACGGGCAATTTCCTCCATTTCCGCGGCTTCCGGGGCGTTCCGGGTCGCGAGGCGCTGCTGGAGCACGTGGCTCATGAATTCGATGCCCGTCAGGTGCTGGCCGAGACCATCGTGCAAATCGTGCCCGAACCGGCTCTGCTCCTCCTCCGCGACGTTGAGGACGTCCGCCTCCAGGCGTTTTGTCTCCGTCACGTCGATGCCGCTCATGATGACATAAGCGACCCCGCCGTCGGCTGCGGCGATGGAGGTGGTGCTCCATGAAATGACCCGCCGCTCCCCCTCCCGCGTGAAAATGTTGCCTTCATGGGCGCTGGAAGGGGCTCCTGCGACCAGCCGGCGGAAAATCCGCCGTTCGCTGGCCCGTTCGTCCCGGGGCACGAAGACGTCCCAGGGGCAGTGACCCAGGGTTTCAGCAGAAGTCAGCCCGGTTACCTCCTCCGCCGCCGGGTTGAAGCGAATGATACGCCCCTCCGTATCCAGTACGATAATGACCGCTCCCGATGCATTGAAGAGCGCACTCGTAAAAGCGTTTTCCTTTCGCAGTGCATCCTCCGTCTGCCGGCGCTCCAGGGCGTCTCCGATGATCGCCGCCACGATTTTCAGGAGGGAAATGGCATCCTCCGTCCAGTGCATCTCCATGCGTGTGGAATCGAGGCCGACAAAGCCCACCAGTTCCCCGCTGACGGCCATGGGGACGAAAATCACGGATTTGATGCCCTGGCGGCGAAAGGTTTTTTGGTCGACGGCGGCTTCCGGTCCCAGCGTGTCGACGCTGTAGACCGCGATCCCGTCCAGCCGCCGAAGGCGCGTCGCCGCCCATGGAATCTGCTCGTCGATGGGGATGTTGAGTTTTCCCTCCCACGACTGGTGATCGTGACGGAGAGACCAGGTATGCGTGTGATCCATCAGCAGGGTGTTGCTGTGCACGCGGCAAATGTGGCAGTGATCCACGCGGATGAACTCTCCGAGTTCCCGCAGGGCTTCGCTGATACCCCAGTCCAGGTCCGCACTGCGCAGCCGCACGAACATCCCTGAGATACGGGAGACCAGCGCTTCGAATTCCACGCGCTGCTGAAGGGCGCTCTCCGCGCGCCGGATCTTCCGCGTTACCGGCCCCATCTGGGCGGAATTGTCCTCCTCAACGGCCCGGGCGGGCAGCACGTTGTGAGAATACCGCACTTCGATGTCATCGTGAGAATGGCTGGCCATGGGGTGGGATAGTGCGCCGTCGGGGCACAAACATCAAACATCAAGTATTAAGGTGCCGGCAATTTCCAGAGACATTTGGCACGGAAGGTTTTCTTGAAGTTTCTTTGGACCGCGGCCCCGGGCGCATCAAACATTCGACCGCTCCATGCCACGACCCTCCCGCATCACCGATCCCCGGCAGCTTGCCCAGGCCCGCCGCCACCAGCACACGGACTATGCCAAAGCGGCTAAAACCGGTGATGAGGGCGATCTCAAGGAACTCCTCGCCCGCACAGAGCGCCCTTTGCTGCTTATTCTCGATCAGGTGACGGATCCCCATAATCTGGGGGCCTGCCTCCGGACTGCGGATGCTGCGGGCGCGCATGCGGTGATCGTGCCAAAGGATCACTCCGCCACTCTGACGGATACCGTGCGGCACATCGCCTGCGGGGCCGCGGAGCATGTGCCCTTCATTCAGGTGACGAACCTTGCCCGCACCATGCAGCAATTGAAGGATGCGGGGGTCTGGATCACCGGCACCAGCGATGAGGCGGTGAAATCGATCTATGAGGCGGACCTCACCGGGCCAACCGCGCTGGTTGCCGGCGCGGAGGGAAGCGGCATGCGGCGGCTGACGACGGAAAACTGCGATTTTCTCGTGCGCATTCCGATGCAGGGGAATGTCCCGTGCCTGAACGTCTCCGTTGCAACCGGGGTCTGCCTTTTCGAAGCCGTCAGGCAGCGCCTTGCGGCCCGCGCTTGATTCGTCCGGGCCTTCGCGGAAAGTCCGTTGATTTCCTAACCTCCACTTATCCTAACGATGAAATCCCTTTCCCGCCTGCTGGCACTGCCGGCTCTTGTTCTGACGCTCTCCGCTGCCCGTGCCGCCGACGGCTGGGTGGAGGACTTCGAAAAAGCGAAAGCGACGGCGGCGAAAGAGAATCTTGATCTCCTGATGGACTTCACCGGTTCCGACTGGTGCCCGTACTGCATTCAACTCAAAAAGGAGGTCTTCAACAAAGAGGCGTTCAAGACGGGGGCTCCCAAAAGCTTCGTTCTCGTCGAACTCGATTTCCCGCATAAAAAGGAACAGTCTGAGGAACTCAAGGCCCAGAACGAAAAACTGGAAAAGCTCTACGCCATCGACGGTTATCCGACCGTGGTTCTGGCGGATTCCCAGGGACGTCCCTATGCGGTGATCGGATATGAAGAGGGTGGTGCCGCCAAGTACATGGAGCACCTTGCGGAACTCCGCAAAATCCGCGAGAAGCGCGACGAGGGGCTCAAGAAAGCGGCCTCCGCGGAGGGCGTGGAGAAAGCGAAGCTCATCATGGCCGCACTTGATAAACTGGACGAGAACCTGCTGCCGGTGTTCTACAAAAAGGAACTGGATGAGGCCATCGCCGCAGACAAAGACGACGTCACCGGAGTCAAGCTCGCCAGCAAAATTGCTGCGCTCAACGAGGAACTGTCCAAGCTCCATGCGGCCGAAAAGTTCGACGAATTCACCGCGCGCATCGACAAATTCATCAAGGACGAGAAAGTTACCGGCACCAAAAAGCAGGAGTTGATGCTCACCAAGCTGGCGATTTTCGATGGAGGAGACAAGGCGGAGGAGGTTTTTAAACTGCTCGACGAAGTGATCGCAGTGGACCCGAAATCAGACATGGCGGAGCAGGCGAAGATGATCAAAGAAAGCCTCAAGGAGCAAAAGGACGGAGCGAAGCCAAAGAAGGGAGCGAAAGATCCTGACGACGAAGAGGAAGACGAAAAGCCCGCGGAAAAGCCGGGGAAAAAGGCGAAGGACGAAGAGGAAAAGTAGGCCTCCATGCATGCCGCCCGCGCTGCGATAGCTGACGGAAACGGGAGTTTCACGATAGAGGACATCTCCGTCGGTTCGCCGCTCGAGGGAGAAGTGCTGGTGGAAATGCGGGCCGCCGGCATCTGCCACACGGATCATGCATCGCTGAGCTGGAAACGCCCTTTGGTGATGGGACACGAGGGCGCCGGAATTGTGCGGGAGACCGGAGCGGGGGTGAGCCACGTGCGGCCAGGCGACCGCGTCGTTTTGAATTGGGCTATCCCCTGCGATGCCTGCCGGTCATGCGTGGCCGGCCATGCGGTGCATTGTGAAAAGAGCCGTCCGGCCTTTGTTATGGAGCGGTCCGAAGGTCACGCCCAACCCGGTGGCACGCTGTGGATGGGCACGCCGGTGGACCGTTCCTTCAACATCGGAACGCTGTCGGATCTCACGCTCGTCAAAGCCGCAGCGGTAACCCGGCTTCCGGAAAACGTGCCCTTTGCCAGTGCCTGCATCACCGGCTGCGGTGTCATGACCGGCTGGGGCTCCGCCGTGAATGTGGCGCGTGTGCAGCGCGGCGACAGCGTGGTCGTCATCGGCTGCGGCGGGGTGGGACTCAATGTCATTCAGGGCGCCCGCCTTGCCGGGGCGTCCTCCATCATTGCCGTGGACCTGCGTGACGCGTCACTGAAGAACGCGAAAAAATTTGGAGCCACGTCCACCATAACGGCAGATGCAGAGGACCGCGAAATGCGTGCGGTGGCCGCCGCGGTGCAGGAAATGACCGGGGGGCGCGGTGCAGACTTCGCCTTCGAGGCGACCAGCGTTCCGCACCTCGCGTTCGTTCCGCTGCTGATGATCCGGCACGGCGGCACGGCGCTCCAGGTCAGCGGTATCAACGATCCGGTTACCGTTCCCATGCCGTGGTTCATGTGGGACAAAAAATACGTGACGCCCCTTTACGGCGACTGTCTCCCGCAGCGTGATTTTCCCCGTCTGTTTGAACACTATCAACGCGGAGAACTGCTTCTCGATGAACTCGTGACGAGGACCTACGTGCTCGATCAATTGTCCGCAGCCATGGATGATATGATGACGGGTCGCAACGCCAAGGGAGTCATTCTTTTTCCGGAGCAGTCCTGACGTCCTTCCGTTTTCTATATGCCCTTCCGCACCATCGAAGTTTCAGATCCCTCGTTCGAATGCCAGGGGCTGCGCCATGTCACCGTGAAGAGCGCGGCCCTGCGCCGTCGCGCGGATATGACGCTGTGGATTCCGGAAAACAGATCGGCGGTCATGCCGCTCGTCATTTTGATGCATGGAGTCTACGGGAGCCACTGGGCATGGGCCTGGAAGGGAGGGGCTCACCGCACGGCTGCCGCCCTGATGGCGTCCGGTGCGATTCCGCCCATGGTTCTCGCAATGCCGTCCGACGGCCTGTGGGGAGACGGCTCCGGATACATCCGCCACGGCAGCGGGGAGGATTACGAACAATGGATCATAGAGGAAGTGCCCGCAGCAGCCGCCGAAATCACCCAGGGGCTAACAAACAACGGGCCTCTCTTTTTGTCCGGTCTTAGCATGGGAGGATACGGTGCGTTGCGTTTGGGTGCAAAACACGGCACCCGCGTGGCGGCGGTTTCCGCTCACTCCAGTGCCACTGACTTTCACGATCTCGACGCCATTACGGACGAGGATATGGGCCTTTGCGGTGTCGAACTTTCCGAGTGTGCCATTATCGATCTCCTGCGTGCATACCGGAACCAACTTCCGCCGATCCGGTTTGACTGCGGTGTCTCGGATGTGCTGCTCCCGCAAAACCGCGCGCTCCATGCGGCGATGGAGGCGGAAAAGATTTCCCACACGTATGAGGAGTTTCCGGGCGGACACGACTGGCCTTACTGGCAGGAACATGTGGCGGACTCGTTCCGTTTCTTCGCCGGATTTTGCCGTCCGTGATAAAACCCTAACGAGTGCGTTCTCACTTCCCTGATCCGGTAAACTTCCGGATGCGGGTGGTGTCGCCGTGCTGAGAGTGCTCGTATTCCAGCGGGTGCACTTCGATGCCTGTTTCCTTAGCGCTGACGATCAGGTTTTTTCCAAGGTAAAGGCCGGTATGTCCCGAGCCGTCCGTCGAAGGGAAAGAGATGACATCGCCGAGTTCCGGATTCGCCTTGTCATCGCCGGAACGGAGATTGCGGGCATTGGTCAGGCTGCGGATATTTCTCGAAGGATGGGCCAGATCGTTGGCCTGGGGAGGCCAGAGGGAATCGCCATCGCGCATCGCCGGCCACCCGGTGCCCGCGATCTCC
>DATAIE010001222.1:0-1688 GCA_036262875.1 Verrucomicrobiales bacterium | reverse complement strand
ATACCTCACCTCCTTTTACTTCTGTCTCTCGCTGGGCGGCTTTCTTGGCGGGGCCTTCACCTCGCTCCTCGCGCCCCGGTTGTTCAACGGCACGCTTGAATACCACCTCATGCTGATCGCGGCGGCGGCGCTGATTGTTACCGTTTCCGACGACCGACAACCGGCATCACAGAAGCAGCGGCGTCCGTGGGGACTGCCTGGCTTTGTAGCGATGATCGCCATCGTCATCTGGTCGGCTCTGGGACAGTATGTGGAAAATCCCGTGCTCCGCCTCCTGGGTGCGGCGGTGCCTGCGGCGGCGTGTCTTCTCCTTGCGAGGCGGCCTGCCGGTTTCGCCATCGGCGTCGGCGCGATTCTCCTCTCCTCTTACTTTTTCCCGCCTGGCGATGCTGCAATGCTCCATGTGGAGCGCAGTTATTTTGGCATTCACCGTGTCTTCCAGCGGCCCTACGGTTACCGGTGGCTCATCCACGGCAGCACCCTCCACGGCGTTCAGAACATGGAGCCGGACCGCCGCCGCGTTCCCATGGGCTACTATCATCCGGACGGCCCGCTCGGATCGGTCTTCGGCACATTCGGCAAGACGCTCACGGGACCCGTTGCCATTGCCGGTCTCGGCACCGGCGCTATCGCGGCCTACGGAAAACCGCAGCAGGAAATGACGTTCTTCGAAATCGATCCCGCGGTGGAGCGCATCGCGAAAAACCCGGACTACTTCACCTATCTGTCGGACAGTGCGGCCCGCGTGAACGTCGTGCTCGGCGATGCCCGCCTCTCCCTCAAGGCGGCTCCGGACGCACACTATCAGATGATCATTCTCGACGCTTACAGTTCGGACGCCATTCCGGTGCACTTGCTGACGCGCGAAGCCATCCAGCTTTATCTGAGCAAACTCCAGCCCGGCGGCCTGCTGGTGTTTCATCTTTCGAATCTGCACTTCGACCTTCGCCCTCTGGCCACTGCTCTCTGCCGCGACGCCAGTCTCGACAGCCTTTTTGCCGAAGATCCCGAACCGGAGGAGAAGACCACGACAGGTGAACGCATTCCCTCCCGCTGGTTTGTGGCGGCGAGAGAGGTCCTTACCCTCGCTCCCCTGGAGAAGTCCGGAAACTGGATCAGGGAGACTGCCCAGCCCACCGTGCGTGTCTGGACTGACGACTATTCAAGTCCGGTCGAACTGCTGAACTGGCGCTCCGGTCAATGAAGCCATGCGGATTCCAGAGGGTGCAGGGTCATGCCCTTAATCATTACTTCGCCGCCTTCCGCTTTGACAGAAAGGCCGCTGCTGTTTGGCAGCGCGTAGCGGGTGGAGGACACTTCACCGTCATTCACAAATGTTTCCACCGAGGTACGGTCGATAAGGAATTCCACCTTCCGCACCTCTCCCTGCACCGCCGCCGGGCGGTGCCCGGATTCGACGGCACTATGTGTTAGCGTCACCGGAATGCCGCGAAGATTGAAGACCAGCTTCGCGCCTTCGGGAATGCTGATCTCCGCCACCATATGAAATAACTGGCCTGAAGCGCTGAGCGGCAGCGTTCGATTTTTACCGAGGGTTTGCGCCTCCCAAAAATCCCTGCCTTCATGCAGCAGCTCGATCTCGCGCACCGGTTTCCGGAAAACACGCAGTCCGCCCGGGGTGGAGTGCAGGGTCAGCTCACAGGGAAAACTGATCATCTGGCTGAACG
>DATAIE010001221.1:0-3132 GCA_036262875.1 Verrucomicrobiales bacterium | reverse complement strand
GCCATTTTCGCGAAGTTCCTTGATCCGGGCCTCCACGGCGGGGCCGATTCCGACGCGGCGCAGGGGTGGCCGGCTGACCAGCTTACTGAACCACCCGGTATTCTTTTCCCACTCGACATACTCTTTCTGCTCCTTCAGCGGGGCGTGAACCGTCACAGTCCGCGGCTCGGTTTCCCCCTCGCGCCGGACTTTGAAAACCACATCATCACTGTGGCCGGCGGCAATGGCCCACATCACACTGTCCGTGAGGCCAAAGAAGCGCTTGATGGGCCTTCCGTCGATCTCGAGAATGGAATCCCCCGCCTTCAACTGGCCGGATTTTGCGGCCGCCATTTCAGGCATCATATAGCCAATCTGTGTCGTGCTTTCCTCCGGTTTGACAGGCTTCCCCGCCGCCCATACCGCACACGCAAAAACCACCGCCAGCAGGAAGCTGAACAGCGGTCCCGCAAAGGCCACGATGATCTTGTCGATGGGTTTGATGGGCGGCAGCACTTCCTTGTCCTCGCCGCTCCGGCCCTCGATGGCCTCCATGGGGGACATTTGCGGAAGCTGAACGAACCCGCCCAGCGGGATCGTGCCGAGGCCATACTGCACGCCATTCCATGTGCGCTTCCAAATGCACTTGCCCATCCAAATCTGGAACTTCTCGATCTTGAGGCCGCGCCAGCGGGCCGCGAGGAAATGCCCCCACTCGTGCACAATGATGATGAAATTGAACACCATGAGCACGCAAAACAGGATGCCGACGAATTTCAGCGCTTCGAGCAGGAAAGAGAGCATGAATGGAAAAAGGGGAGAAAGGACCGGAACGGAAACATTAACACCGGTGGGAAGGCGGTGCAAAGGGAATGCGCTTTTTACCGGACAGAGCGCCGCCGAACGGGATTTTTGTCCCGAAGACACCGTCCCCGCCCCGTCTTAACATTCGCGTCATCCTCCGACCCATTGCAGGGCGAGTTTGACCGCAAAGGGAATCGTGAGAAGGCTGAGGAGCGTCGTCATCACGATCACCCTCATGGCCGTGGCCTCGTCTCCCCCGTAACGGCGGGCGATGATCATCGGAAAAACGGCGGCCGGCATGGCGGCCTGGACGGCGATAATGTGCCGGAAGTCAGCGCTCGCGGTGGGAAGGAGGAAAAGGGTGCCGAGCATGGTGGCCGGGAGCACGCCCAGGCGCATAATGACACCGCCGATTGCGGCACCGGCGTCCGCGTGCCAGCCGGGTTTACTCACGAGGTCAAACAGGGTAGCCCCCACGACGATGAGCCCCAGCGGGACAGCGCATTCCCCCAGCAGGTGGACGGTCTGCTGGATGCCGCTGAGCAGCCACGAAGCGGGCTGATTTTCGGCGGCCCACTCCGGCCAGGGAAAGAGATTGAGCGTCAGGCCCAGGATGATCGAAAGAACGACGGGATTGAGGATATTCCGCGCCGCCCCGTGCGTGCGGGGATTCATGAACCAGACGCCGATGGTCCAGAGGAGAAGTTCGATGCCGAGAGTGTAGAGGAAGAGGACTCCCATCCAGCGGTTGTCAGGAAAGATGGCGTGCAGGATGGGAATAGGCAGGTAGCCGTAATTCTGAATGGAACAGGAAAGCGCGAAGGTGCGGCGGACAGGGCCGTCCCGGAGCTTAAAAAGGGGGGCTGCGAGCCAGGAAAGCGCTCCTCCGGCAATCATGAAGGCGGCTCCGCAGAGCATCGGGAGCCAGACGTTCGCAGGATCGCGGAGGGAGGTGTTTCCCACGATGTTGCCGATGATGAGGCAGGGATAAGTGACGCTGACTGCCAGCGCGAGGACCGTGTGGTCCCCTTCCGGAGTGAGGACGCGGAGCTTCCTCAGAAGAGCACCCACGCCCATGAGGAGGAAGACCGGCAGGACGGCCTTGAGCAGGAGCGGAAGCGTGATGTCAGGCATTCGGTGCCGGGGTCAACTGGCGTACTTTTCCCACATCTTCTGGATCTTGCGCTTCAGGGTGAGCTTTACCGCGGGGCTGGTGCGGTCGATGAAAAGGATGCCCATGAGGTGATCCGTCTCATGCTGGATGGCGCGGGAGAGGAGGCCATCGGTTTCGAGTTCGATGGTGCGCCCGTCCAGCAGGCGGAGTTTGGCTTTGACCACGTTCGGGCGGCGGATGTCGGCGCGGATTTCAGGAAAACTGAGACAGCCTTCGTTCATGACAGCCTTTTCCTTGTCAGGGAACGAAAGCTCCGGATTCATGAAAATAAGGGGCATCGTGGCCTCCAGCGAGGACTCTTCTCCATCCACCCGTACGAAGGTGCAGGGCTCCTTGGCATCGCGCACGTCAATGACAGCAAACTGGATGCCCAGACCGATCTGCGGAGCCGCGAGGCCAATGCCTTCCGCGGCCTCCATGGTCTCCAGCATGTCTGCGGCGAGAGCCTCGAGGTCGGGGGTAATTTCGGCAACCGGTTTGCATTTTTCACGCAGCACCGGGTCACCGTAGAGAACGATTTCACGAACCATAAGCGGAGGACGATGGGCAGGATGGGAAAAACTTCAAAGGTCAAACTTCAATCCTCAAAAGGTTTCTCCGAAGTTTGCAGGTTGATGTTTGCAGTTTGCCGCGGGAGCGGTAAGCACCCGCATGAAGAGCCCTGGCGCTGCGATTTTTGACCTCGATGGAACCCTGCTGGACACCCTGCAGGATCTGGCGGATTCCGCGAATGAAGCGCTGGCCGCCGCAGGGCTGCCAGTTCATCCGGTGGACTCCTACCGGACGTTTGTGGGGGATGGCATTCACATGCTGGTGCAGCGCATCCTGCCCCCCAACCGCTGCGATGACGAAATGGTGGCGCAGGTGCTGGCACTGTACCGCGCGGCCTACGGACGCCGGTGGGACAACCTCACGCGGCCTTATCCGGGGATTCCGGAGACGCTGCATGAACTTTCATTCAAGCCGGTGAAACTGGCCGTGCTTTCGAACAAGCCGCAGAAATTCACCGAGCTGTGTATTACGCATCATCTGCCCGGAAATCCGTTTCACCTGGTGTACGGCCAGCGCGAAAACGTGGCCCGGAAGCCCGATCCGGAGGGAGCGCTGGAAATCGCGAAGGCGTTTCAAGTGCCACCGGGCGAGGTGGTTTTCATCGGAGACACAAAAACGGACAT
>DATAIE010001220.1:0-1990 GCA_036262875.1 Verrucomicrobiales bacterium | reverse complement strand
CCATGTCCCTCCGTCACCGCGCCGGGAATGCAAAGGGGAAGACCTGTCTGAAACCACACTCCCGCCGCAGCCGGGAATCGTGCGGCAGGCAAAGCGTGCGATGTCGTGCGGTCACCGTGCCGCACTGTGGACCGCGCGCCTTCCTCTCGTATACGCAATTCACCCCACTTGCCGGTCCTTGAGGGGATCGCGAGTTTCCCGTTATTCCACGGATGATCTCTCAGGCGCGCCAGGCTCAACCCTACCACCCCACGGATGGAGGACGGTTCACGCAGACGCGCTGGAGTCTGGTGCTGGAGGCAGGCAGGTCCACGGCGGATGCCACCCATGCGATGGAGCACCTGTGCCGGGTCTACTGGCCGGCGGTGTATGGATTTCTCCGTGGCAAGGGCCGCAACCGTGACGACGCGCAGGATCTGACCCAGGCCTTTTTCACCCACATTCTGGAACAGGGCAGTCTCCAGCGGGCGAATCCCCAGCGGGGGAAATTCCGCACCTATCTCCTGGGGGCGCTGAGCAACTTCGTGGTGGATCAGCACCGCTACGACAACCGGATCAAACGGGGCGGCGGCGTGACTTTCGTGGAAATCGACGCGGATGCCGAGGAGAACTTTCTCCAGCTTCCCTCCAACGATCCCTCGCCGGAGAAGATCTTCGACCGGCGCTGGCGGCTGGCGCTGCTCGACCGGGCAGTGAAGCGACTCGGCGAAGAGTGCGCGGAGGCGGGCAAAGGCGACCGGTTTGCCGTGGCAAAGGAATTTCTCACCTCCGAACCCGAGGCGGGTGACTACGAGCGGGTGGCCCGTGAACTGGGTCTCGCCTCAAAACAGGTGGGCGTTCTCGTCCATCGCCTCCGCCAGCGGCTCCGGGCCCTGGTGCGGGAGGAGGTCGCGGAGACGGTGGCTGGCACGCGTTCCGATGTGGATGAGGAACTGCGGCAGCTTTTTTCGTGAAGCCGGAAATTTTTCCGGTAATCCGACCCCGTGAAAGACGAAAGCCCCGCTGAATCGACTTCGTCCTGCATGTCCTCTGTGTCCTCCGCCACCATGGCTGTCTGCTCGAAATGCGGCCAGCTCTCCTCCGGAGCGGCCCTCGGCGGACTGTGCGAAGGCTGCCTCGTGCGGGTAGGACTCGGCATCGGTGCCACGCTGGATGGACAGCCGGGCAACCAGGATATCGCCTCCATCTTCGAAGATCTGGATGCGGAAAACGAGCGGCTCCCCCGTGAGTTTGGCGACTATGAACTCCTGGAGGAAATCGGCATTGGCGGGATGGGAGTCATTTATAAAGCAAGACACCTCGGACTGGGCCGCATCGTGGCACTGAAGATGATCAAGGCTGGCGAGCTGGCGAAACGGGATGACGTGAGGCGGTTCAAGGCGGAGGCGGAAGCGGCGGCGAGATTGCGCCACCCTAACATCGTCACGATCCATGACATCGGCGAAGAGGAGGGGCTTCCCTATTTCAGCATGAGCTACGTGGGCGGGCCGAATCTCGGACAGCTCGTGCGCATGCAGCCGCTCGCCGCCCGCCGGGCCGCCACCCTCCTGCGGAAGATCGCCATGGCCGTGCAGCACGCGCATGATGAAGGTCTGCTCCACCGGGACCTTAAACCCGGGAATATCCTCATCGATCCCAGCGATGAACCGCAGGTCACGGACTTCGGGCTGGCACGCGCTATTCACAGTGACAGCTCCCTGACGCGCACGGGAGCGATTCTCGGCTCTCCCAGCTACATGTCGCCCGAGCAGGCAGAGGGACGGATGAAGGATGTGGATGTGCGCACGGACGTCTACTCCCTCGGTGCAGTGCTCTACGAGATGCTGACCGGACGACCGCCCTTCCAGGGGGAAAGCGCCATGCACACGCTGCGCCTCGTTTGCAGTGCGGAGCCCGCCGCGCCACGCCTGCTGAATCCGGACGTGCCTCAGGACCTGGAAACCGTTTGCCTCCGCTGTCTGGAAAAACAGCCGCTCCGCCGGTACGGGTC
>DATAIE010001219.1:0-3074 GCA_036262875.1 Verrucomicrobiales bacterium | reverse complement strand
CCTCATCCTATGAAACCTTCCCTCAATGGAAAACGCATCGCTATTCTCGCCACCGATGGCTTTGAGCAGGTGGAACTCACCGGCCCCCGCGACCGCCTGATGGCCGCCGGCGCGAAGGTGGAAATCATTTCACTCAAAGGCGGGGAAATCCGCGGCATGCACCACGATGAAAAAGGAGACCTGTTTTCCGTGGACCGGACCGTGGCGGAATGCTCCGCCGAGGAATTTGACGGGCTCGTCCTCCCCGGCGGGGTGCATAATCCGGATGCTCTCCGCATGGACGAGCGGGCCGTGGACTTCGTGCACGACTTTTTTGCATCGGGCACCCCGGTGGCAGCCATTTGCCATGGTCCGTGGATGCTGGTGGAGGCCGGTGTCGTCAAGGGGCGCACCCTCACCTCATGGCCCAGCATTAAAACCGATATCCGGAACGCAGGCGGGCGCTGGGTGGACGAAGAAGTTCATTGTGACCGCGGCCTCGTCACCAGCCGCAAGCCAGACGACATCCCGGCCTTCTGCGACAAGGCGATCGAGGAATTCGCCGAGGGCTCACACCTCCCGGGAAGCAGAGGGAAAGATGCACCCTCCATTCCGATCCTGCCGCCCTGAGCCTGCACCCGGAGCCGGAATGAAGTGTCATAAAGTGGTACAGGTTTTGTCTCCGACTAACCTGCACACGAGGAGAGGCGGCGGTGCCTTCAGGCGTTTACGCACTGAGAAGCGGGTAGTCCTCTCCCGTTCTACCCGGACAGCAGGTTAGTCGGAGGCAAAACCTGCACCACTTTGGTCAGCCGGTCTATCCCTTCGGCTCCCAGCCGCTGCGGTATTCCTTGCTCCAGAGGGCGGCGGCTTCTTTGGAGGGATTGCGGAGTTGCTGTTTTTCGGCGTCATATTCCAGACTGCCTCCGGTGCGATACGCGATGTTGCCGAGGTGGCAGAGCAATGCGCCGCGCTGGCCCTCTTCGGCGGGGCAGTTCAGCGGTTTGCCGTCGCGGATGGCATCGGCGAGGTTTTGGAAGTGCGGCACGTCGGTGAAGGGCGGCGCCTCCGATGCCGTTTTTTTGCCGGTGGCGTCGAACAGCGTGTAGCCGTTGCTGCTGAGGGCGAGCGTGCCTTTTTCGCCGTAGAAGCTGACGAAGGGATGCGATTCTCCGCCGGTGCGTTTGTGACAGGAACTGCCGTCCCACGTGATCGTGCACGGTCCCATGTCAAAAGCGGCCACGGCTGTATCCGGCGTTTCCTGATCGTCCTCAAAACAATAGCGACCGCCGTTGGCCGTGACGCGGCGCGGCGTGAGCACGCGGCCATGGGCTTCGTTCACGCCCCACACGGCGAGGTCCAGGCCGTGGACGCCGTTGTTGGCGAGTTCCCCGCCGCCGTATCGCCAGAGCCAGTGCCAGTTGTAGTGGACGATATTGTCGCGATACGGACCATCCGGCAGCGGGCCCTGCCACATTTTCCAGTCCAGCCATTCCGGCGGCGGCGCTTCCTTGCCGCGCCCCATGGGACCGCGCTCACTGTCATACCAGCACCGGGCTGCGCGGACAGTGCCGAGCGCCCCCTCCTTCATGCGCTGAATGCCTTCGCGCATGGCGGGCAGGCTGCGGCGCTGGGTGCCCTGCTGGATGTGCCGTCCGTGCTTTTTGGAAGCCTGAGCCAGCAGCAGACTTTCGTGGGCGGTATGGCTGCCGGGTTTCTCCACATAGACATGTTTGCCCGCCTGCACGGCCATGAGCGCTGCGGGCGTGTGCCAGAAATTGCACGCGGCGACGCTGAGGATATCGAGTTGGTCGCCTTCGAGAAACTTCCGGAAATCGCCGCCGGTCTGCGGTTTCGTTTTCTGCCCGCCCTTTTCTACAGCCGCGAGACCTCCCGCGAGACGACGGCTGTCCGTTTCGCAGAGGGCCACGATCTCCACATTCGGCACCTGGAGCCATGCCTGAATGTGGGCCAGTCCCCGCCCGAGGCCCATAACGCCCACCCGCAGTCTTCCGGACGGCGCGTCTTTTTGTTGAGCAAAGAGCCGGTGCGAAGTGAGGGCCGTCGCTCCCGCAGCGGCGAGGAATTGTCGGCGGTTGGGTGTATTCATAATCATTTTCCTGGCATGAAGACGAGACATACGGCTTTGCCCACCTGGGCGGTGTTCGGAGTCGCGGTCAGCTTGCCGGTCTCCTGATTGACCGAAAATACGGTGATGTTGTCGCTGTCCTGGTGCGCGGCCACCAGCCATTTCCCGTCCGGTGTCAGATTGAAATTGCGCGGGGTTTTGCCGCCGGAGGGCACGTTCTCCACCGCAGTCAGCACGCCACCCGCGTTGCTGAAGACAGCGATACTGTTGTGCCCGCGGTTGGACCCGTAAACGAATTTTCCGGAAGGATGTACTACGATCTCCGCGGTGCTGTAGGCGGGCTTCACGGGTTCAGGAAGTGTGCTCACGGAAGCTCCGGCGGTTAGCGAGGGAACGGATGGGTCCCATGCAAAGGTCGTCACGGTGCAGAGCATTTCGTTGATCGTAAAAATGTGCTTCCCGTCCTTGTCGAAGACGCTGTGCCGGGGACCCGATCCGGGAGGAGACACGCCTTCGCCTGCGGGCGGTGTTCTGAGGGTGTGCTCTTTGGCGTCCACTTTGTAGATATACACGCGGTCCGTGCCGAGGTCGTTCACGAGGACATACTCTCCATCCGGGGTGAGGAGCGCGCCGTGGCCGTGCGGTTCGCTTTGACGGGATTTGTTCACGCTGCCGCCCGTGTGCTGGATGAAGCCCGTGCGCTTTGCCAGGCTGCCGTCATCGGCGAGGGAAAACGTGCTCACGCTGCCGCCGCCGTAATTGGCCGTAACGAGCATCTTCGCGCCGGGCACCACGCAGAGGTGGCAGGCACCCTGATCCTTTTTGGCGGAGACCGCCAGTTCATTCAGTTTGGTGAGGGCACCGGTGGCTTTGTCCACTTTGAACGCGGCGGCACTGTTGCCGGACTCACTTACGGCGTAAAGGCAGGTGCCCTCCGGATTGAAGGCAAGATATGACGGGCTCGCCAGTTCCGCGGCGGTGCCGGAGACGGTGATGGCTCCGGTTT
>DATAIE010001218.1:0-8059 GCA_036262875.1 Verrucomicrobiales bacterium | reverse complement strand
GGACCGGCACTCCTGAACAGAACAGCCTCTTGTCCGTTATGAATTTATCATCTCCCTTTGCCGTGTCCGCTGAGGAACAGTTTACGGTCCGCGAGATCAGTATGCTGCTTCCGCCGCAGTTTGTGCGCACTGATTCCGCTCCGGGAGAACAGGCGGTAATGCTGCCGCTCGATGTGCTGCGCGCCTCCCTCCAGCAGGGGCGTCCGGCGGTGAGACTGAGTCAAATTTACCAGGCCTGTCCCTTCCTTTTCAGCCGTTCCGTGGCCCCGGCGGAGGATGTGGAAATCGTGCTTCCCTTTCAGAAAGTGAAACGCATCGTCGAGCCCGGGGGAACCGTTCCCGGTATGGCGAGTCCGTTTGCCGCGGTGGCACCCCGCGAAGCTCCTGCCGCGGCGGCTCCCCGAAAGGACTCCCCCTTTGCCGTATCACCGTTTTCACAGCCTGGCGAAGCGCAGGCGGCCTCTCCTTTTCCGGTCCGGACCCAGGGTGCTCCCGCGCAGCCGGCCGCTCCCTCCGGCGAGTCTCCTTTTGTCGTCCGTACGGCGGCACCGGCTGCTCAAAGCGAAGTGCTCTCGCCATTCGCACCGGCTCCTGCCCCCGCCCCTCCCAGCCTGCCAGGAAATCCGTTTCAGCGAATGGAGGCACCCTCTCCCGCGGCTCCTCCGCGTCCGGCTTCCTCTCCCTTCAGCCTCGTCACCCCCGCGCTGCCGGCAGAGCCTCCTGAGCCCAAGGCTCCGCCTATGGGGTTCACTCCGCATCCCATGCCCGCGACGGCTCCGGCCGCCGGCATGCCCTCCCCTTTTACCCCTCCCGCGACCAATGGAGACGGACATCCGGAAAGAGCCGCGAAGACTGAATCTGTGCCGCCAATGGCACCTCCGCTCAGTGCCGCCACTCCTGTGGAACCCCCGGTAAAAAAACTGGCTACCCAGCCGGTCCCGCTGCCTCCGGCTCCTTCAGCCGAAGCCCCGCGCGCCGCAGTGGAAGCCCCCGCGGCGGATCCCCGGACTCTCAAGGTGCCGCTCGCCTCGCTGCTTCGCGACGTGACCGCTCAGGACCTCGGTTTTGATCCAGGTGCCGTGCCGAACACGGTGGATGTCGAGCTTTCCTATGACACGATCCTGCCGCAGTTGGCCACAGGTCGCGTCGAAGTGGGAATTGAGGACCTCCGCCAGGGGGTGGTTGAGCGTTTCCGGCCGGCATTTGGCCGGGTGCGTCCCGATTTGCGCTTTGTGGTGCCGCTGTCCGAAGTGTTTCAAAACCTTCCGGCCAGTGTCATTCCGGCCCTGCAGCCTGCTGAGCATGTGTCCATCAACACGACGCCGTTCCAGACGCCGTTCGCGATCAAGGCGGACGAAGATAAGTCGCAGATGGAACTGCCCGTTCTTCCACGCGCCACGACGGCTGCGGTGCCCGTCACCAGCACCGGCGCGGTGGCACCGTTCCCGGTAACTGTCCCGGCTCCGGCGGCTCCCGCGCCCGTGGCGCTGCCTCCCGTTTCCCTTCCTTCACAGCCGTTGCCCGTGGCAGAGCCCGCCCCATCCCTGCCGCCCAAGCTTTCCGGCATGCCAAACCTTCCCAAAATCCCCGGGATGACCGGGCGCCCCAGCCCGTTCTCACGGCCTCCGGGTTCTCCTGCCTCCGCCGAGGAGCCCGTTGCTCCTCCCGCAGGCCTGCCGTCGCTGTCCCTCCCGGTCACGGAAGCTCACGAAGATTTGGGGCAGCCTTTCTCCGCGGCATCGCTTCGCGCAGAGCCTCCTCATCCGGCACCTAAAACACCGGAGCCGTTCGATCCTTCGAAGCTCTTTGGCGAAACCCCCGCTCCCAAACCTCCGGCTCCCTTCGCTGCGCCTCCTGTTTCCACCACTCCCCGTCGTCCGGCACCGGCTCCCGCTGCCAAAGCGCCGGCTCAGGGGCTGCCTGCCATCGAGTTCAACTTCGGTGAAAGCGGAGACCCGGTGAAAGCCACCCTCCGCGCCCTCTTCATGACGGATGAGGATCTCAGCACCGAAGAGACCGTGAACTGGTGCGGTGAACTTCCCGGACTGCGGGCGTGCCTCATCATTTCCTCCGGCGGTGTGGTTTCCAGCGGCAAAGATTCATCGTGTGAAGAGATCGGTCATTTCACCAGCAATGCTCCGCGCTCTTACGAATATCTCACCGGCCTCGCTCAAAGCATGGGCATTGAGGGGCAGGGGAGTTTTACCCTGCGCACCGGCGCGACGGTACGCACTTTCTTCATTGAGCGCGGACTCTGCCTCGCTGTTCTTCACGGGCAGGCGGGCTTTGAACCCGGTGTTCGCGATAAGTTGATCCTCACGGCCCGCTGCCTCGCGGACCTGATGGAATAACATTTTCTTTCTCTTCTATGGCCGTCGTCAATCACGATACGAAGGAAGTCTCCTTCAAGCTCGTCTACTGCGGCACGCCCATGGGCGGGAAGACGACGAACCTGAACTACATCCACAGCCGCATCGACGGCAGTCAGCGCGGGGACCTCGTTTCCCTTGCGACCTCATCGGACCGCACGCTTTTCTTCGACTTTCTCCCCATCCAAACCGTAGTCATCAACGGGTATAAGACGCGCTTCATGCTCTATACCGTGCCAGGTCAGGTGAACTACAACGCGACCCGGCAGATGGTGCTCAAGGGCGTGGATGGCATCATCTTCGTCGCTGACAGCCAGACGGATCGCATGGAGGAAAATCTCACCGCCTGGCGAAGCATGGAGCGCAATCTTCAGGATAATCAGACGCCGCTCAGTCAACTGCCGCTCGTGCTTCAGTTCAACAAGCGTGACCTTCCCGGGATTGCGCCTGTGCAATACATGGAATACCTCCTCAACAACGGCACCCGCCGGTTTCCGTTTTTTGAAGCCGCGGCGGGCAGCGGCGGAAATGTCTTTGCGACTCTCAATGCCCTCGCGCAGGAAGTGCTGCAGCGCTTCCACCGTGCTGCGGGAAGACCTGCCTCCACCTCCCCGAGCCCCTCTGCTCCTCAAAAAGTGAGTGCCTGAAAACAGTCATGGACCTGCGCACTGCCATTCCGGACCTTCACTTCTCTGCTCCCGGGCAGAGCGGGAACGGTCTCCGTCAGGCGCTGACGGCTCACTGCATTGCCTCGGACATTCTTTATGCTGCTCTTCTGGAGGAAAGCGGCGTTGTCTACGCAGACGCCGGCGACGAGACCCTGCGCGACCACGGCGAAACGGCCGCTCTGGCGGTGGGAGCCTATCATGCCGTCCAGGAAGTCGCCCGCCGCCTTGGCGAGACGGTTTTTGAAGGGCTGTTTCACGAGGGCCGCGAACGCCATTTTTACATCAGTCCGGTCGATGGACGTTTTATGCTGCTGAGTGTCTTCGGCAATGAGACAAAGCTGGCCATCGTAAGAGCATCGGCGCTCCGTCACGCCGCCACTCTGCGCGAGTGTCTCGCGGAGGGTGCCGCTCCCGACATGCCTCCCGTTCGCGGCGCGACCACTGATGGAGACCTCGTCGTGGACCGGGATTATTTCCTGGCGGCGCAATAGGAGAGGCGTTCCTCCAGTCACTTGCTGCCGATGCAGTAGAGGAATTTGTTAGAACGGATCAGCATCCGGTTGCCAGTGATCGCCGGGCTGGCGTTAAAAACACCGCGCCCGTTCTCCAGCTTTGCTTTCGAAAGCACTTTGAATTGCGGCTCTGCGCTCACGATGACAGCCTGTCCGCCGCGTCCGAGATAGTAGAGCTTTCCACCGGCCAGAACCGGGGACGCATAGATCTGACCAGGATTCGGATCCAGCCTCTCAGAATAGACGACCTCGCCGCTCTTTGCGTTGATGCAATTCACGACACCGAGGTTTTCATGCGCGTAATAAACGTGGCCGTCATGCAGGATGGGGGAGGGCACATTGGTGCCCTTTGGCAGAGACCAGAGGACGTGAGTAGCTGTCACGTCCCCGCTGCCGCCAGTGCGAATGGCGAGCCCGCCGGTGCCGCTCCGCCCTCCGATGCAATACAGGATGCCGTCTTTGAATACCGGCTCAGGACACATGTACCAGCCGATGCCTGACTTGCACTTCCAGAGAAGTTTCCCTGAATCCGCATCGAAGGACTTCACTTCCTGGATCATGGCGGTGATCACTTCCGTGACACCGTCTGCGCGCGGAGCGAGGACCGGTGCGTGCCAGGATTCGTTCACGCCGCCGGCCTTCCAGACTTCGTCGCCTGTTTTTTGATCCAGTGCCACCAGAGACTGGCTCTCAATGCTGGCGTTGACCAGCACCATATTCTTATAGAGCACAGGGGATGCTGCTGAGCCCCAGCCGTTGAGTTGCGAACCGACTTTGGTGTTCCAGATTTGTTTCCCCGCGTGATCGAAACAGAACACTCCGGACTTGCCGAAGAACACGAACAGATGCGTGGCGTTCGCAACGGGAGTGCTGGAGGCATATCCGTGATCCTCCCGCACTTTGCCCTGCTCCGGGAGTTCGGAGACGACCGTCTTGTCCCAAACGATGTCCCCTTTTTCTGCATCGAGGCACAGCACGTGACGCTCCACGTCGTCTGCTCCGCCCTGGCTGCACGTCAGGAAGATGCGCCGTCCTATGACGACAGGGCTCGAGGCTCCCATCCCCGGGAGCGGCGTTTTCCATACGATGTTGTCGGTGTCGCTCCAGGTTTCCGGAAGTTTGGCGTCGGATGTTCCGGTCCCTCCCGGCCCATGAAACTGCGGCCAGTCCGCCGCCGCCATTCTGCCGCTCAGGACCGATGCAAAGACAAGAGTGAGGAGTTTCGCGCGCATTGAGAAATACTCTCTGTTTGCCGCCCCGCGTGCAATCTTAATCGCTGTCCGCGTCGTGCTGCCGTACCAGTTCCTGATTGCCGCTGCGAAACACGGCGCCCAGACTGGTGTCCATGAATCGTCTCCTGTCCCTTGCGCTTCTTGTTGCCCCGCTGATTTCCAGCGCCACTGCCCAGGATAAGCGGGAGGCGGCGGAAAAGCGCACCATCACCTTCCACCGGGTCGAAACCAAAGGGTCGAAATATGATGTCTCCGCCAAAGTCTCGGTCGTGCGCACCACCGATGCGGTGGTGGACTTCGAACGCCGGCCTGCCGGAAAGGCCGTTAACCTTCAGGTCTCGCTGGATGGACAAATGGAGATCCTCGCTGTCACCCCGAAGGCCGGGCGGCCGCTCGAAGTCAAATTCATCGTGAGGAAATTCACCGTCTCGACGGATGGTGCCGGGAAAGAGGAGGCAAGACAGGTGAAGGAGATCGTGGCGAAAGCGGGAAAGTCACGCCCCTCCATGCTCGTGGATGGAAAGGAACCGGACGCGGCCACGGATGAAATTCTGAGAACGGTGTTGCCGACTCTCGCCGAAGTGGACGAAAAAGTGGAAGACACTTTCTCGTCACCGGGTCCTGTTGCGCCAGGAGAGAGATGGACCCCTGACATCCGGGAAGTGGCAAAAGTGTTCTCCTCTGTTTACCAGATGGGAGTGGACCCTGCCAAATCCTCCGTGACGATGCTCTATAAGGGACCTGCGACTGCGGCTGGCATGGACGGCGACAGCGTAGTGGCGTCCGTGACGTCCGTGTTCAACAGGATACAGGGGCTGCCGGATGGCGCTAAATTGAAGACTGCGTCTTCTCTTTCAAGAAATTCCACGGTCATCGCAAGGGATACGAAAATTGCGTCGCCGTTGTCCGGAAGATACTCCACCTACTTTGATATGGTGTTTTCAACGGAGGACGAGGGCAAGCCGGTGGACGTCATCGTGAAGTCCCACAGCGAACTCCAGGTAACGATGAAACCGCAGAAGTGACGGCAATTTCCGGGTTGTTGCGGGTCTGTACCGGGCATAGCATTGGTTATGAAGACCCTGATTCGTGCTCTTGTAGCTTCTTGCGCCGTCTGCTGCTCCGCGAATGTCAGGGGCGAGCCGGACACACCCGAGCCGACGGTAAAGGGCACGCTCCGGGTGGTAGAGGATCCTGATGGAAATTCCAACCTTCGCTCCGGTCCCTCCCTCAAGAGTGAAGTGGCCGGTAAAATTGCCTCCGGTGCGGTCGTGGCGGTGGTGGAGATAAAAGGAGAATGGGCCGCGCTCGACGGCAATGGGGGCAAGCCGCGTTATATCCATACCAGCCGGCTTCAAAAGCTCGACAAATGGAAGGAGACATCCGCTGCCGCCGTGAAAGAGGGCAAACCGGCGACGGTAAAGAATGGCAGTTTTCAGGCGCAGGTGCAGTCCGCGCCCTTCGTGCCGGCGGACCACAAGGTGAAGAAAAACAAAGAGGGAAGCACGACGGTGGATGGTCATGAAATCCACGGCACAGATGGCACCGTGCCTCAGAAATCCCTGTCTCTGACGGTGACCGTCGATGGCAAGGCCGTGACGGTCCCGGCGGAGGCCACCCGCGATCTCTTTGAGCCGAACATGGAAACTCTGAAGCTGCTGACCCCGCCGAAGGCGGGCGGGCCAACGCTGGTCGTGATGGAAAACAGCGACGGAGCCGGCGCCTATTGCGTGGCGTGGACTTTCACCAACGGGAGCTACACAGGCAGAGTGGTGTTTGGCCAGAATTGAGCGCAATACCGCGGAAAGCGGCGGGCGGGCGGCCAGAGAGCCCGGCGAAGAAGCCAACAACCGGTTTGACTCGCCGGGTGCACCGTCTAGTATCCGCGCTCCATTTCCGGGCCCGGGGTGAACGATGCCTGTGCATTTCGCTTCTCTGCCGCCCGTTTCTCCCAACGCAAACCCAACCACACGTCCACATCATGCCAGCCAAGAAATCCGCCGCCGCGTCCTCCGGCAAATCCGCTAAATACGTCTACACATGGGGAGCAGGAAAAGCCGACGGCGACGGCTCCATGAAGGCCCTCCTCGGCGGCAAGGGAGCCAACCTCGCGGAGATGACCCGCATCAATCTCCCGGTGCCTCCCGGATTCACCATCACCACGGAGGTCTGCACCTATTTCTACGCCAACAGGAAGAGCTATCCTGCGTCGCTCCAGTCCCAGATGGAAGCCGGTGTGAAGAACATGGAAAAGATCATGGGCTGCAAATTCGGTGACGCCAAAGGCATGCCGCTCCTCGTGGCCGTCCGCTCCGGTGCCCGCGATTCCATGCCGGGCATGATGGACACCATCCTCAACCTCGGTCTCAACGACCAGACGGTGCTGGCCCTCGTCGCCGCCACCAACAATGAGCGCTTTGCCTGGGACTGCTACCGCCGTTTCATTCAAATGTACGGTGATGTCGTTCTCGGCGTGCAAAAGCGTGAAGGCGAAGACCATGAGCCGTTCGAAGTCGTCATCGAAACCTTCAAGCATGACAAATACGGCAAGGACATCGTGGACAGTGAGCTCACCGCCGCCGACCAGCAGGAACTGGTGAAACGCTTCAAGGCCCTCGTGAAAGAGCGCACCGGCAAAGTATTCCCCAACGACCCGTGGGACCAGCTCCGCGGTGCCGCCGGCGCCGTCTTCGGCTCATGGATGAACGACCGCGCGATCGTGTATCGCCGCAAGTACAACATCCCCGCTGAATGGGGCACCGCCGTCAACGTGCAGGCCATGGTCTACGGCAACACCGGCAGCGACTCCGGCTCCGGCGTAGCCTTTACCCGCAATCCTGCCAACGGTGCCAACGAGTTCTACGGTGAGTTCCTTATCAACGCCCAGGGCGAAGATGTCGTTGCCGGCGTGCGCACTCCCGAGCCCGTATCCCAGTTGAAGAATGAGATGCCCAAGGCCTTCGCGGAACTGATGAAAGTCCGCGCCACCCTGGAAAAGCATTTCAAGGACGTGCAGGACGTGGAGTTCACCATCCAGTCCGGCAAGCTGTTCATGCTCCAGACCCGCAACGGCAAGCGCACCGCCGCCGCAGCGCTCAAGTTCTCCATGGACATGGTGAAGGAAAAACTCATCGACTGGGAAACCGCCATCCTGCGAAATCCCGCCGACCAGCTCGAGCAGCTCCTCGCGCCGGACTTCGATCTCGCCGAACTCAAGAAAGCGAAGATCCTCGCCAGCGGTCTCCCCGCAGGTCCGGGTGCCGCGTCCGGCATCATTT
>DATAIE010001217.1:0-2648 GCA_036262875.1 Verrucomicrobiales bacterium | reverse complement strand
CGGGAACTTGTTACCGCTTTCAGCGGAGGCCGGACTTGTCCGGGCGGAGGTGCTGGCGAATGAGGACCCGTGCTCACGCGGAATATCCACTTACGATGCACCATGGGAGCACCCGCAGACGAACGTGAATAAACGCCCGGCGACAAGTCGCCGCATGCAAAAGCGGTAACAAGTTCCCGCAGTCCAAAAGCCTCCGGCTGTGCGCAGGGCAGCGTTTCACGAAATCGCCTCCCGATTTCAGTCAAAACCTCCCCTGGCACACACACCGCAAATAGAGTCCTGTAAGAAACGTATCCACACCCTCCAATCCCATGATCAAGCACTGGCACATCAAAGTCACCACCGCAGACGATCCGGCAACCCCCGTGGCCGACTGGCTGGTCGAAGCCCCGGGCGAGCCATCCGCCTCCGATCTCCAAAAGGCCGCGGATCATCTTGGGGTAAAGGGAAAGGGACCGCTGGAGTTTCAAAAGCGACTCATGAACCACACGGGAGAATATCCCGGGCCCATCGCCTGCGAAATCCCCGGTCTCACCGTATGGGTCTTCCCGCCGCCATCGAAAGGCTGATCCGGATTTCCCGGCGAACGGAAAAATGCGGCCAGGGTGTTCCAACAAAGGGCGATCTCAATGGACCGATAACAGGTAACCTCACTTGACTGTACGGGCCGGAGGCCCTCGTCCTCTACGACTCCATCCCGAGCGCCCGCCGCAGTTCCCGCGCCTGAGCGAGGGCCTCATCCACCGTCTCTCCCAGCACGGTGAAATGCCCCATCTTGCGGCGAGGCTTGGCGAGGCGCTTGCCGTAGAGGTGGAGGAAGGCGCGGGGATGCAGGAGCACGGGGCTCCAGTCCGGATGCTCGTCCGGAGCGGGCCACAGATCGCCCAGGAGATTCACCATCACCGCAGGGGTGTGCTGGCGGGGATCACCGGGAGGAAGCCCGGCCACGGTGCGGAGCTGCTGCTGAAACTGATTCGTCACACACGCATCGATCGTGTGGTGTCCGGAATTGTGAGGGCGCGGGGCCATCTCGTTTACCAGCAGGCCTCCCTGCCGCGTCACAAACATCTCCACCGCCAGGGTGCCGGTGTATTGCAGCGCGGAGGCAATGGCGGAGGCCAGTTCCGCCGCGGCGGCGGCCAGAGAGGGATCGATGCGGGCCGGCGCAATGGTGATGTCCAGAATGTGGTGCGCGTGGATGTTCTCGCACGCCGGGAAATGCACAAACGCCCCATCCCGCGCACGGGCGCAGACGACGGAGATTTCCATGACGAAGTCCACCCACTGCTCCACCACGCCGCGGGGCGCGCCGAGTTCCTTCCACACCGCCTCAAAGTCCTCGCCGCCGGTCAGCTTCCGCTGGCCCTTGCCGTCATATCCAAAATCCGCTGTTTTTAATACACACGGTGTCCCCAGCGACTGAACGGCTGCCTGCAAATCAGCGGCATTCTTCACGACGCGGAATTCCGCATGAGGGATGCCGTTCGTCTTCAGGAACTTTTTCTCCCGCTCGCGGTTCTGGCAAATTTCCAGAGCGCTGCGCCCGGGATGCACCGGCACCAGCGGCTCGATGGCCTTGAGAAAGGGCCCGGGGATGTTCTCAAACTCCATTGTGACGACATCCGCCTCCTTCACAAAACTGTCCCGCGCCTCTTCATCGAAGTAGCTGGCATTGATCTCGCGGTCGGCGATCTGGCCCGCGGGAGAGCCGTTGGGCTCATCGGTGAAAACGATGGTCCGGTAGCCGCTGCGGCGCGCTTCGCGGGCAGTCATGCGGCCCAGTTGACCGCCGCCGATGATGCCGAGCGTTTGCCCGGGTTGAAGAATGCCCGGCCTCATGAGGGCAGTTGCGCCTGCGATTCCAGCACCCGGTCCGTCTGCGCGGCGCGGAAAGCCTTGAGTTTCTTCGTCAGGCCCGCATTGCCCGCGGCCAGCAGTGAAACGGCGAAGAGCGCCGCGTTGGTCGCCCCTGCCCGGCCAATGGCAAACGTGGCCACCGGCACGCCGGCGGGCATCTGCACGATGCTCAGGAGGCTGTCCATCCCCTTGAGCGCCTTCGACTCCACCGGCACGCCCAGCACGGGCAGCGTGGTCATGGAAGCCGTCATGCCGGGAAGATGCGCCGCCCCTCCCGCGCCTGCAATGATGCAGCGCAAGCCGCGGGATTCGGCAGTGGCGGCATACTGGTAGAGAAGCTCCGGCGTGCGGTGGGCACTGACGACCTTCGTTTCATGCGCGATCCCAAAATCGGCCAGGGTCTTCGCAGCATACTGCATGGTTTCCCAGTCGGAAATGCTGCCCATGATGATGCCGGCGACGGGCCGGGAAAGGGTGGGTCGGGTTTTAGTGGCCATAGAGGAAAGGTAGGGGGAGTCGTCGGACGGACGACCGGCGGCGTCAAGGGGCGGCACAGGAGGAAATGAAGACAGGCGCACTCCGGCTTTGTTTCTTTCCGCATGCAACATGCAATGCGGAGGAAAGTTCCCTCCCTCCCGAAGCCTATGGTATTGGGAGGGAGGGAACTTTCTCCTTCCGGTCTGCTGCTTCTTGAAGGTGCGAACCGCACCCACGCTTCTTTGCTCACCGCCTCATGCACGCGGAAGGAATGTTCCCATCTTCCCGAAACCCTATGGTATTGGGAAGATGGG
>DATAIE010001216.1:0-5480 GCA_036262875.1 Verrucomicrobiales bacterium | reverse complement strand
CCGTGCATCACCCGCCAGTGAGCGGGAAATGTGCAAAGGAAGGGATAATCCCCGGCCTTTTCCGGTGTGAATTTGATGACGGTCTTTTGGCCGGGATCGAGGAGCTTGCACTTTGCGAGCACCTCCGGCAGGTCCGGAACGAAGCTCTTTGCGAAGCCCTGGGGATTCGTCATCATGCCGTCCGCGGCAGCCCCAAGTTTTTCAAAACTGCCCGGCGCACCGATGATTAGATTGTGCTGCAGCGCGTCCGGATTTTCGTAGATGATGGCGACCGGTTTGCCGGCGGTCACATTGAGTTCCACCACATCGTACTTGAGCGTGCCTACGGTGGATTTGATGCGAAAGACCTGATGCGTTTTCGCGAGGTCCGCCTCCGACTCCTCCACTGCCGCAGCAGCCGGTCCGGACGTCAGAGCCTTGAGGATGACCGTGCTGAGCGGGGAAGGCGTTTTGGTCGCAGCTTCCTTCACCCGCGCCACTGCATCCGGACCGGAGAACTTTCCGAGGTTCCGTGCCACCACTTCGACCGGGTCCGCGAGGTCCCCTGCCGCACCGCCTTTGCTGGGGCCGATTTTTACAAGGCTGAGGTCATCCCACCAGGCACTGCCGGTGGCATGTCCCCAGCCGCCATAGAGCAGGTTGAAACTCACATTCCGCTGACCGCCGGTGCCGAATTTTAATTCCACCCTCGTCCAGTCATTCGTGCCCGTGAGGGGTTTCGTGAACGGCTGCCGCCCGTTGAGCGAATGAATCTCCAGCATGGCTCCTTTGCCTTCTCCTTTCGGTTTCAAACCATCGGTCTTGATCCAGCCGGAGAACACATAGTCCGTGTTCTTTTCCAAATCGAGGTCAAAATGGAAACTGGTATCCGAGCCGGTATCCGACTGAATGAAGAAACTGCCCGTTCCCTGGTGCCCCTGATTTGCCCGCGAGTGCTTCGCCTGGCCGTTATAAGTCCGCACCTGCCACTTGGCGGGCAGCGGGCCTTCCGCCTCCTCGGCACCGGCATTGAGGAAGAGGTTCTTTTCCTCCGCCGCAGGTTTAACCGTTTCCGGCGCGGCTGCCTCCCGGGGGGCATTGGCGATGCTGCCGAGGAGGAACCCCTCACCATGCCTGACGAGAGCGAGGGTGCGGGCCACGGGAAGCCATTTGTCCTTTTTGTTGGCGGCATCCTGCATCATTCCCGCAAGGTCTTTGTCCAACTCCGGAGACTGCCCCGGCAGCGAGCACAGTTCCAGCAGGGCGGTGAGCCGCACGAGCGGTTCCTTGTCCTTCAGCATTCCGTTGCTGACAATCTGTTGCATGCTTTCGGCGTCCCTCGGCAATACCTTCATCGCCGCCCGGCGCACGCCGGAAGACGGATGCTTGAGGGCCGCGACCACGGCGGCGTTCACAGACTTGTCCGTAACAGCGCCGAGACCGTGGAGCGTCCACAGGGCGTTGATCGCGGCTCCATTCACACCGGCGGCATCCGTCGACGGGTCCGCGATGAGTTTGAGCAACTCCGGCACCACGGCCTTGTTGCCGCTTTCGATAAGCAGGCGTTGAGCGTGCATGCGCCAGCCAAGATTGTCGCTCTTAAGCGCCGCGAGAAGGCCGGCACTGTCAGACTTGCTGAGCTTAAATTGTTGGGAAGGCTTTCCTGCTTTGTACGCGATGCGATAGAGCCGGCACTTTTCCGTGTCACGCAGTTCGCTGACGAAGGCATTCCCCCGGCCCGTGCGGGCGTTGAATCCCGCGCTTCCCGTATTAGGCGTCGGGTTGTGCTGCACGAGGAAGGAATACCAGTCGCTCACCCAGACCGCGCCATCGGGTCCTGTGGTGGCGACCACTGGGGCCACCCATTCGTCCGCGCCGGCCATGAGATTCCACGCGTTCGTCGCAGAGAAGTCCGTGCCGCTTTGCTCCAGCATGGCCCTGTAGACCACGTGCCCCGTAGGCTCAGTCACGAGCGCGAGCTTGTTCCAGCAGTCCTGCGGATAGCTGCGGGCCGTATAAATCTCATGTCCCGCCGCCGAAGTGAATCCACCGTGGAAATCGACCTGCCGCAGCTTGTCCATGATCACGAACATCTTCTTGTTCGCATCGATTCCATCGATGCGATCGCCGATCCGGAACCCGTCCACGCCGTTGGCGAGGGTCCAGGGAATCGGCAGATACCAACTGCTTTGACCGTTCGCCGTGGAGCCGAAGACATCTCCATTTTCGTTGATCCCCATGCCCCACGTGTTGTTGGACGTAGGCCCCAGGAACTCCAGCTTCGAGCCATCCGGTTTGAAACGGTAGGCTCCCTGCCCGAATCGGAGCGCTTCCCCGCCCACCACGCCATTGAATCCGGCGTACCCCACAGTACCCCAAATCCATCCATCGAAGCCGTACCGGATGTTACTCGGCCCGGCATGGGTGTCGCTCTTGCCCCAGCCGCTGAACAGCACCGTCCGTTCGTCGGCGACATTGTTACCGTCCGTATCCTTCAAAAAGAACGTCTGCGGCGCGGCCATGACCACCACCCCCCCCGTTTACCAGACACAGGGACGTGGGAATGTTGATCTTGTCCGCAAAGACCGTGCTCTTGTCCATGACACCGTCGCCATTCGTGTCCTCCAGGACCGAGATGCGGTCATTGCCGGTCGGGTGCTCAGACACGACATTGGGATAGTCCTTCGTTTCCACGACCCACAGGCGTCCGCGCTCGTCCCACTTCATATCGATGACATTGTAAATCAGCGGCTCAGTGGCGATGGCGCTCAATTCGTAACCGGCGGGAACCTGAATGTGCTTTTGGCTTTCCGCCGGCGAAAGCCCCTGCTGGAGGCGCGGCGGAGGATTGCGGTGCTCGTAGTTAGGCACGTCCGCATCCGTATAGGCAAACGGCGCGGGCTTCCATTTTTCAAACGCCGCAGCACGCGCGTCTCCCACGGCCCATAGCGTGCCGCGGTAGATCAAATCCTGAAATCCTGGATTGGTAAATGTCCGGGCATCATGTCCGTAAGCCGTGTAAAAAACGCGCCCTTTGCCTTCATCGCGGGTCCACGTGTAGGGCTCCCCTTCACGCGTTTGCAGGATGTGCCGGTCTGCGGCCCCCATGGTATGGACATAGGTTTCGTCCCACGTTTGAAACGGCGTAAAGCCTTTCATCACCGGATGCGCGGCGTCCACGATCTCCGTGTTGAATGTCCCGGTGCCATGGCTTTTGAACTGTCCGCCCACCAGGGCCACATATTGTTTGGAATTGCGGAAACAGTAGCTGGCACAGTGAATTGGCACGAGTCCTTTCCCCGAGCGCACGTAGTCAAGCATCGCCTTTTCCTGCTCCGGCGCGATGAGGTCCGTATTGGCATAAATCATCAGCGCGTCGTACTGAGCCAGATTGGCGGCGTTGATGTCGGACATTTTGTCCGTGTAGGAAAAATTCAACCCGCGCGCGCCGAGTCCCTGCATCAGTTCCGGAAAGCGTTTGGACGGCTCGTGGTGGCCGTTATCGCCAAGGAAAAGAATCTCCAGCCGTTGAGCATGGACGGGGGCTGCGGCACCAAGAAGAGCCCAGGCAAGGAGGCGAAAAGTCGTCATGCCGTAAGACTAAGAGCGCGCGCCCGGGCAAAGCAAGGTCCGCAAGCGTATATAATTCATGATACGGCACTGAGAAATCACGCAAGCATGCACGGGAAAATCTCTTGCGGCCCGCGACGCGTCCACCTAGGAAAAGCACCTGCCCAGCGTCCTGCCCCTCACGGGACGCCCGCTCCATATGCAGGATATTTATTTCAGTCAGCGCACCACTCTTCCCACCCGCACTCCGGACGTTCTTGACCGCAACTACGCCCTGCTTCAACAGGCGGACGGCTTCGTTTACAAGACGGTGGCCGGCACCGACCTGGGCGCTTATATTTTTCGTCCGCGTGATCTTGATCCTCCCGCGGCGGGATTTCCGGCGGCGCTTTTCTTTTTCAGCAGCACCTGGGACAACGGCCTGGTAAGTCAGTTTGCCCCTCACGCCATGTATCTCGCCAGCCGCGGGATGACCGGCATTCTCATCGACTATCGCGTCACCGCACGTTTTCAGGGATGCACCCCCATGGATGCCGCAGCGGATGCGCGCTCCGCCGTGCGCTGGACCCGGGCGCACGCGGCGGACCTGGGCGTCGATCCGGAGAGAATCACCGGATGCGGCGGGAGCGCCGGCGCCCACGCCATTCTTTCCGCCGCTCTTTCCAGTGAAGCGGAGGAGGGAGAGGAGGATGCGTCTTTTTCCTGTACGCCGAATGCGCTCGTGCTGTTCAACCCCATCCTCGACACGGGCACCAAGGGTATTTTTCCGGACCGGTTTCCTGACAAAAAAAGTGCTTTTCGTACCAGCCCGCTGCGGAACGTCCGGCGCAAGCTGCCGCCCATGCTGATCATTCACGGGACTCAGGACCGGGTGGTCCCTTTCGAGCACAGCGTGCGTTTCAAAAAGAAAAACTGGTGGCGGCGAAACCTCTGCCATCTCCTGCCCTACGCCTCCCAGGGCCACGGCTTCTTCAATTTCAATTTCGATGTCCGGCTCTACGAACTCACGCTCAACGACGTGGACCGCTTTCTCGTCGAGCGCGGATTTCTCCCGCCCAATCCGGACGACGACGGGGTGCCCCGTCTTAGCTGAAGGGGAGAACCCCTGACATGGATTCGTTTCCGGCCAGGGCTTCCAGCGGGCGGGTTTCGGGAACGAACGTATGCCAAAATAAGCCGGTGCATCCATGATGAACACCGGGACGTTTTTCTTAGTGAAGGTGAGATCAGCCGGCGGGGGTGAAGGCAGGGCCGGTTGAGATGTGAATTTCCTCTCTGTGATGAATGCGTCCCCTGGGTTTTTTGGGCTTTTCCCTCGGGTGCGGACGTCACAGAGCAGGTGGTGGCGGTACCGCAGTGCGCAGCTGCCGGTACCGCCGCTCTTGCGTGCTCTGATTTGTTAGAGATTTCATCCGTGTGACCCGCCGGTTCCGAACGCCCCAGGATAAGGGCCTGTTGCCGTAAGGGTTTGCGGACCCAGCTTCTTTTTGCATTCGGCGGACTCCCCCTTATAAATCCGCCGCATGAAGTCCTCTGTCCTCCTTCGTGCCGCCGCCTTTTTGTTTTTGGTTCAGTCGCCGCTCTTTGCCCAGGCGGGCCCCAAAGAGGATGACTTCCTGATTTTTGACAAAATCGAAGAGGACACCATTGCAAAGCCCTCGTTTATCCCGGCACGGGCTCCTGACGCTCCTCCCGCTGCCGCCTCGAAGCGGCCCCTGCCTTCGAACACCAAAGCGTCTTTACGCACCATCCTTCTGGATGTGCCGGAAAAGTCCTTCGCCACCGGGCGGCTCAGTGCCCTCACGGCCACCGCCAGCCAGGACGGCGACCAGGCGCTGCCGGTGTTTCAATTTGCCGAAGCCACCACCACTTTGCAGGCGTCGCTCGAAAAGGCAGCCACCGCGCTGGTGGCCGCGAACGCAAAGTTCCCC
>DATAIE010001215.1:0-7246 GCA_036262875.1 Verrucomicrobiales bacterium | reverse complement strand
CCGACGTGGACGGTGCTCTGGTCGGCGGAGCCAGTCTCGAGAGCGGCAGCTTTTGGGAAATCTGTCGCGCCGCCGCGGAGGAGTTTGACCGCCAGAACAGCATGCCCCGGGGCACGGATTCCTGATCGCAAACCGCGGTGCGGTTTTCCCGTGCGCCAGCGTATACTTACGTTACGGCGGTGAACCGGATGATCCGGTCACGGCGGCTTTGCAGGCGAGGTAATTCTTCACGATGGAATGGACGGCCTCGCCGAAATGGCCGCCATACGCGTTGACCGAGATTGCCAAGTGCAACTCATAGTCGCCAAACTCAGGCGTTGTCACGGCATAGAAAAGGTTCTTCGCGTTCACGCCTTTGACTGAAAGCCGCACAAACCCGGTTTCGAATTGTTTGATTGTCTTGCAGCCGGACGCCTGCCAGGCGGGCCAGTCACTTTTCTTCCGACCGGAATAATTGAAAGTTTCCTCATACTCGCACGCTTCGAGAGCAGCGAGGATGGCGGAGTGGATCGCGGCAGGTTCGGAGAACTTGACGACAACACTGCCACCGGGCTTCTCGGCAATCAGACCGCCATGGTTGAACACCGATGCCACAACGACCTGATCCGTCTCCGCCCGGCAGTAGATATTGCAGGCTTTGAAAAACTCGCGAGGGGCGGAGGGCTCCGGCGTCTCAGGCTGCTTTTTGAAAAATCGGAACATCGCGCGGGCAGGGCCGGAGGCCCGGTTCAATCCACCTCCGATACTTCACCCTCGCGGGTTTCAAAGCGCATGAATTCCTTCAGGAACGTGAGAGGAACGCCGCCGGTGGGGCCGTTCCGCTGTTTGGCGATGAGCAGTTCTGCGAGGCCGCTCGCCTCCTGTTTTTCCTCCTCGTCCTCGGCGTAGTATTCGGGACGGTAGAGCAGGCCCACCACGTCGGCATCCTGCTCGATGGAGCCGGATTCGCGCAGGTCGCTCAGTTTTGGCTTTCCACTGCCGCGCGTTTCCGGGCCCCGGTTTAGCTGCGCGAGCACGATGATGGGCACGCTGAGTTCCTTTGCCAGGGCTTTGAGGCCGCTGGAGATTTCGGCGATTTCCTGCTGCCGGTTGTCGGCGGCGCGTTTGCTGGTGGAACGGCAAAGCTGGAGGTAGTCCACCGCGATGAGCTCGATGCCGTAGAGCTTCTTGAAGCGCCGGGCCTTGGAGCGGAGATCGAGAATGGACAGGGCGGGCGTGTCATCGATGATGATGTTGCTCCCGGCCAGTTGGCTGGCGGCCCGCGTCATCTGCTGGAAGTCGCCTTTGTTCAAAAACTGGCCGGACATCAAAGACCGCATATTAATGCGGGCCCGCGCACAGATGAGACGCTGCACCAGCGAGTCCGCGGTCATTTCCAGGGAGAAGACGGCGCACGGCTTTTTCTGCTCCACCGCCACATGCTCCACGATGTTCATCGCGAGCGACGTTTTACCCATCGAGGGACGGGCTGCGATGATGATCATTTCCCCGGCGTGCATGCCACCGGTCATTTCGTCGAGCCGCTGCAGGCCGGTGGGCACACCGTTGATGGCATTCGGATTGGCCGCGAGTTTCTCAAGGTCATCGATGGCTTTGAAGACGCGCTCCTTCATCGTGAGCGTGCCCTTTTTCGACTCCTCCGCCTCGCGGATGCCGAGGATGCGGGCCTCCACTTCATCGAGCAGCGGGCCCACGTTTTCCTGATCGTCAAAAGCGCGCCCGATACAGTCCGAACAGGCCTTGATGATGTTCCGCAGGATGGCCTTTTGCTGCACCTGTTCCGCATAGTGCACCACGTGCGCGGGATTGGGCGAGGCGGTGTAGACCTCGGACACAAAGGCCGGTCCGCCCACTTTTCCTATCAGATCGCGGTCGAGGAGAATTTGTGTCAGGGAAACGGGATCGACCGGCTTGCCCCCGTCGAATTGCCTGACCACCATCTCGTACAGCAGGCTGTGCGCCTCCACGCTGAAGTGCTCCGGTGTCAGCTTCTCCATGGCGAGGCCCACGGCGAAATCCGGAGCCTGCATCATGCAGGAAATCACACACCGCTCCATGTCCACCGCGCTCGGCATCGGCCGCGCGGGATCATAGAGCGCACTGGCATCCGACGGCTTCTTTTTCCCGGGTCCCTGCAGGCGCGGACTGCGGCTGGAGGCATCGCCGGGACCTGCCAGGGAAGTGGAGGAAGACGGAGGGTTGTCGGACATTCCCGCCAGCATGGAGAGGGTGGAATGTGCGGCAAGAGACTGGCTTATGAAACTGCTATCCTAGTCCGCATAACGCTGTGAATAACTTGTGAACCACCCGGTGAACAAACCGGGAAAAGCCGGTGAATTCTTTCGGAGGATGCGCTTCACGCGCCGGCCTGTTTCAGAAGGGCCTGGAAACCTTCAAACGGATGAAGCGGTGACTGGAACCACTGTAAGGAACGGTGTCCCGGATGGTGACCGTTTCCGTCCCGTCTCCGTGGTTGATGGGAGCTGCGACCGGAGTGTTCACAGTGCTCCAGTTGGCGAGATCTCCGGCGGTCTGAACTTCATAGGTGAGGTCGAGCGTGCTCACGCGGCGGCGGAAGGTGAGGGCGAGCCAGGACTGTCCGGCATCCGTCACGACGTGCGCCTGGAGCAGTGTATCCCTGGCCTTCGGCTGGCCGCTGAGGGCATATTCGAGAAGATTGTCCGCGACATCGCCATCGGGATTGGCCGTGAGATCGCCGATGAGAGGATCGTCGCGGTCGGTGGCGGTAAAGGCGGTGTTGGCCCACACTTCGTAGATCATCGCGGTGCCGGTTTCCGGGATGCCGGGCGTGCCACCGGGCGACGGACTGAGCCCCCACCGCGTGCGCTTGTCCCACTCGTTATATGGGGTGCCCGCGGGGTCGAGAATGATCAGCGAGTGGCCCAACTGATCCGTGGGCGGATACCATTTGTCATTATAGCTGAATTCCAGAATGGTTTCCCCGGAGACGTCGATGAGGTCGAGCGTCTCGCCGTTGTTGTCCAGTTGCCCGGTGTATTGACCGGCGATGTTCGTCACGCCAGGGTGGCGGAGAGCAAAAGCGGCCGCATTGGCGACGATGAGAGTTCTCGCACCCGGCGCGAGCACCGTGGAGGCCGGGAACGTGAAGGTGATGCCCTCGATGAACTGCGCGCCGCTGATATCGAGCGGGCTCGCGCCAGTGTTCATCAGCTCGATAAACTCAAAGTCCTCTTCGATCACGGAAGGAATGGCGGTCCGCTCCGCGGCGGTGACGGCGGCGGGCTTGAAGAGAATCTCTGTGACGCGCAATGCCTGCTGCGCGGCGGTGGGTGCGGCGGGAATGGCGAGCGTATTCACGATGGCACCGGTTTCATTGCGAAGCTCGATGGTTTCGCCGCGCGCAGAGAGCTGGCCACGATAGGGCCCGCTCACGAAACAGAACTCGTTGCGCTTCGGACTCACGGCACGGTTCCGGAAGCCGTTGGCATCCCGCACCACGAAGAGCAGGCCCACGTTTTCCACACCGGTGGTGTAGGGCGGAATGACGGTGCCGCCCGGGAAGGTGTAGTCCACCGCGCCGGTGACACTCCATCCGGAGATATCCACAGAGATGCCTGCGTTATTGCGAAGGACGAAGTATTCCTGATTTCCCACGCCCGGATTGGCGGTCGCGGACGAAATGACGACATCCGGATTCGCCGGTTGTGAAACAGGCACCACATCCGCCCCGCTCACAGCGGAGCCGCTGTAGAGAAACGCGCGGCGTCCCGGAAGGAAGGAGGCGGTGGTGGGAGGGTTCACGCCGCCGTAGTTGAACGGCGCATACGCCGCACTGGTGGGGTAGAAGGCGGGGTTGTTGGAGTTCACGATGCGCGCGGCACTCGCGCGCGGCCCATGCTGATCCCAGCCGGTCTGCGTGGGATTGATCTTCGCGCCGCCGTTTCCATCCGTCCAGTAGCCCCATGCCTGAAAGTCCAGCCAGGCATCGCTGTTAGTACCCGCCCCCGGCGGATCGAGCCTGTCCAGCAGCGCGGCGATCTTCGTCTCATAAAGGCCGGTGGTGGAGACGGCGGAGATGAAATATTTATCCGTTAGGCTGCGCAGCCGCCGGGTGAAGAGCCTGTTGATCTCGGGCGAGCTGTAGACGAACTGTTTGAGCCGGTTGGTGGCACCGTTTTGCAGGCCGCGCTGGCTGTCCACATCGTCGTCGAAGTAGTTTTGTTCACTCGTCCATGTGTGCCCCAGCGAGAGGTCCTGATCCCATGGCAGCGGCTTCCACTCTCCGTTCCCGTCGCTGTCGCGGTAGAGGTAGTAGTTTTTGTGTCCCTGGTCCTGGCTGTTGGTGAGGATATTGCACGCGAGGTAGTTGACCGTCGTGGCGATATCGAGATTGTCATAGGCGTAGCGGCGTCGTTCGAGGATCGTCTTCGCCGTGTCGAGCCCGGTGATAAAGGCGGCGAGATCGTTGTTATTCTCCGAGCGGCGCGTTTTCTTTTCCACGCCCGACGTGGCCGAGTCGAGTGTATTATACATCTTGTAGAGCGCACCCGTGGGATTGAGGCCCGCGCGTTCGAGATAGCGGTCGTCCCCGTCCTCCACCATATCGGCGATGCTGAAGAAGCTGCCATTCCGCTGCACGCGGACCGGGAAGGCGAAGTGACCGAAGGAGCCGGTATCGGCGTAGGTGGCCCACGTCAGGGTATTCCGCACCTTCGACTTGTCCGCCCAGTTGGTGAGCAGATTGATGTCCTTCACGCGCTTCGCATCCGCTTTATAACGGAAACGGAAGTCGTGGTTGAAGTCGATGTCATAACTCTTCTTGGCAAATCCGGAGGTGGACTGCCCGTGTGTGTTCATGAGGATGTTGTCATAGAACTCACCCTCCACCGCGGAGTTTTCCTGATAGTAGAGCGCACAGCGGGCACCGGCCGCATTGTCCGCCCCCGTGGGATTCTGGATGAACCAGTGCAACACCGGAAGCTGGGTATAACTCAATCTCGCATCCTGAGAGACCGTGCCGTAGTATTTCGGAGAATCCACCGGATCGGGAAACGGCGGCGCGGAGCCGGTGACGGCGGTGGTATCTGTGGCTACCACGCGCCAACGCACCATTTCCCCGGGGCCGAGAGAGGAGACGTTCATCATGGCGGTGTAGATCCCGTCACCGGCGGTCACATCGCCGGCGGTGCCGTTGTCATTCATGGCCACATCGACCTCGGTGCCAAACATGATCTGGTACTTGAGACGCACGCCGGACAGCGGATTCAGCGTGGGCACCACTCTGGCGGTGATGGGAATCTGCGCACTGGAGGCTGTGCCGGTGTAGACCTTCGCCGTGAAGTTTGTCGTATCCGATCCGTCGTCGTCCGCCGGTCCGGTATCCACCATGAAATCCACGTGATCGCCAATCGCCAGCGTCACCGGCAGCAGGAAACTGCGCGTGTCTCCCAGCGTCACTCCGTTGAAGATTTCCGTGCCGTTCAGGAACACGCGCCCCGTGGTTCCGTTGCCGACAGTCGCGGGCCGGTTGAACGTTCCGGCCAGCGTGTGCGCGCCCGCCACGGTGCTCGTCCAGCGAGCGATGGGGAACTGCAACGGTCCCGGAGCGGCATCGTTGGGGTGCATGAGCGTGCTGGAAATATTCGTCCACGGCGAGGCCGACGCCGTGTTCATATCCCACGAGGAACCCGACCAGTAGTTGTAAGGGGCCACCGCGCCCGGCGTCGTGTATTGACTCTTATAGGCAGTGCCCGTGCCGCCATCGAAAGGGATGAAACCCGTGACGTGATCGTAAGTTCCCGCGCCCTGCTGATAGCCATACGTCCAGCCGCCCTGGCCCTGCACGCCGGAATAAGCCGTCGCGAATTCCGTCACCACCGGTCCCAGCGCGCCGAGCGGAGAGCCGGGCCGCAGCATATTCTGCGGCACGTCTTTTACCTGCGGCCCGGGATTGGGCGTGCTGGAACTGTTCGCTTCGCCCGGCGTGGGGGTTGTGAAATAGCCGAGCACCACTGGCCCGGAAGTGACCGTGGCGATCAACTCCGGTGCCATCAGGAGATCGGAACTGCCCACGCCCATATTCAGCCCGTGGATGCAGAGAACGTTCGTGCCCGTTTGCAGCGCGCCTCCGGCTCCGGCGATATCAAAGTCCCGCTGCACGATCGCGGCGGCATCATCGTTCAGTGCTGAGGCGGCGGCGCTCCAGCCGGCATTGGCAGGATCGTTCCAGTGCGCACGCAGCACAGGACTCCCATTGAAATACGCCACAAAGCCATCGTCAAACCGCATGCGCAGAGTGAGTCTCGCAATGGAGGCAGGGTCCGTCACATTAAACGCCCAGCGGATGTAGACGCTCTGGCGGACGTTCTGCAGCGCGGCCTGACAGTTGCCGCCTGTGCCGATGAACGGGAGGTAATTGATCGTCGTGTTTGTATCGTAGCCCACGCCGCCGGTCACTGCCGTCCAGGTGGAGTCGTCGTAGCCCGTGGCTATCCATGGCGCGGGATTCAGAGAACCGTTTGGCAGGAACACATCGGCATTGCCGTCTGCGGGCACTTTCCAGCGCCCCGCGGTGCCTCCCGCCGACGGACCCGCCGCACCTCCGGGGGCTCCCGCGGTGACCAGCACGACGTCTGTGGAAGCCTGTCCGGAACCATAGGAGGTGTCCTCGAATTGAGGAGGATAGGCGGTGCCAAAGTCATACTCCAGCCCGCCATCCGGACGAAAGAGGCCGAGATATTCGCCCGCGGAACTGAGCTTGAAATTCGTGTGCAGCGGACGCGCCGGATCGCGGCGGTCCTTCTCCGAAGCCCACACCAGCAGCCGCGCGCCGGGAGCCAGATTGAGAGACGGAAAGACCCATTTGTCAGGACGGGCGGCATTGTCCGAGAGACGCCAGTTCAGGAGATTCACGGGATCGGTGCCCTGATTTTGGATTTCGATCCAGTCCTCGTGATCGGCGTCTTCGTCCGTTGCACTGTCCTCATTGGAGGCGAGGAACTCGGTGATTTTCAACGCCGCGCGGGCAGGAGAGCACAGCAGGAGCACAGCCGCCGGCAACAGCAGCCTGGAAAGGGTGGTCGTTTTCATGGGTGCAATGCGCACGGCCCCTCGGTTTTTTGGGGGGAGAGCCGCACGCGCAGCGTTTTATACCTGGGCACGCCCAACGAAGTCCATGAAAAAAGAGTGAGAGGCTGTCTCAGTTGATGAGAGGACCGCCAGCGGAAGGGGCTCACGAGTGGTGCCCCGCGACTTGGAGCGCTGA
>DATAIE010001214.1:0-3931 GCA_036262875.1 Verrucomicrobiales bacterium | reverse complement strand
CATAAGAAGTGCGCCTTCATCGTTCTCTTTTCGGATGAGGGGGACCCCAGCGGCGCTCCCCGTGATTTCACGAAGCCGGCCCAGCAAAAGATGAGCGCAAAACAAAAGGCGTGGCTGGAAGAGACTCTTCAAAAGACGAAGTCACTGAAACACACGTTCGTTTTCATTCACCATCCCCGCTGGGTGAAAAAAACCTATCCAGGTGCGGACTGGGACGAAACTCACAATCTCCTGAAAGCGTCCGGCAATGTCCGCGCCGTCTTCGCCGGCCACGTCCACCGCACCCGCTATGATGGAAACCGCGATGGCATCGACTACGTGACGCTGGCCACCACCGGCGGATCCATGCCCGGGAATTTTCCGGAGGCGGGTTACCTCCATCACATGAACATCGTGAGCGTGCGTCCGGAGGGAATCAAAATCTCAACGCTGCCGGTGGGCACGATTATCGATCCGAAAAAATACACGCCCGACCTCATCGCGGAAGTGGAAGGACTGCGCGCTATGCCTCTGGGACTCACCGCAGCGCCCATCGGTCTCGACGCCACCGGACGCGGTGCGGGACTGGTGGAATTCAAGATCACCAATCCGGCTCAGTCTGATCTGGAAGTGCTCGTGACGCCCGCTGATGAGCCAGGAGAATGGGTAAGCACGGCGCAGAGCGTGCAGTTTGTCGTGAAACCGGGAGAAACGAAAACCGGAGCGTTCTCCATGATCCGGGTCATGGAGGGCTTTAGCGGGAAAGGGTCCAATCCCTCCGTGGAGTTTGCGATGGAGTTGATCAAAGAGGATGGACGGATTCCACTCCCTCCGCGCAAGGTAAACCTCCCGGTAACGCTCAAGGCGCTGCCCGCCGATTTCTTCAAAACGGACGCGCCCAAAGCCCTGCGGCTGGATGGAAAGTCAGCGGTGCGGATCGAAATGGGCAACAAAAAACTGCCGAACGGGCCTTTCACCGTGGAAAGCTGGGTCCTGCCGGGCGAAGGCGTGAGTGGCGATATCCTCTCGAAAGCCGAGCAGTCGGAGTTCGCACTGAATCTGGCGAACAATGTGCCTGGGTTCCATGCCTTCATCGATGAGCGCTACACCAGCGCCATCGCCACTGAAGCGCTGCCGGCCGGAAAGTGGTCGCACGTGGCGGGTGTATTCGACGGGAAGGCGATGACGCTCTATGTAAACGGCAAGCCCTCGGCAACGGTGCCAGCCTCCGGAAAGCGCAGCATGAATCCGCTGCCGCTCTACCTCGGTGCCAATCCGGACGCCAAGTCCGAACCGACGCAGTTTTACACCGGGGCACTCGACGAGGTGCGCATCTCCTCCACGGCGCGCTATGCTGCGGCGTTCACGCCGGAACGGAACTTCACCCGCGACGACAAGACCGTGTATCTGTTTCACTGCGACAAAACCGCGGGCCCCTTCTTCCCCAGCGATTCCGCGGGAGGCGGATACGGCACGTTCACAGGCAAACCGGCACTGGTGGCACCCTGACATGACCGTATTGCCTGGAGTCGATCTGGTGGAAACCGCGCGCATTGCCCGGGCCATCGAACGTCAGGGAGAGGCATTTTTAAAACGGGTCTTCACTCCGGAGGAGCGGACCTACTGCGAATCCCACGCCAACTCCGCCGGCTCCTACGCAGCGCGCTGGGCGGCGAAGGAGGCCGTGGCCAAGGCTCTCGGCACCGGCATCGGCCGGGACGCCATGTGGGTGGAAATCGAAGTGGTGCGCGCGGAAAGCGGTGAACCCGGAATCCTCCTGCACGGCACGACAGCAGAGGCGGCAGCGAAGCGCGGCGTAAGGGAGGTGCGCGTCAGCCTCACTCATACCGAACACTATGCCGCGGCCTTCGCGGTGCTCACATGCTCGTAAACGGACAGCACTTCCAAACGGTGTGGCACGATCCCGGAGATCCGGACGCGGTCCACATTATCGACCAAAGGTCGCTGCCGTTTCGTTTTGAAACGGAGCGGCTGGTTACTGTCGCCCAAACGGCGGAAGCCATCTCGGCCATGCATGTCAGGGGGGCCGGTTGCATCGGCGCCACGGCGGCATGGGGAATGTATCTGGCGGCGCGGGAGTCACTGGAGCGAATCGATGAGTTCGCCGTGCAGTTGATGAAAACGCGCCCCACAGCGGTCAACCTTGCGTGGGCTGTCCAGCGACAGTTGCGAACGATCAATGCCGTGGAGGAGCCCGCGGAAAAAGTGGCCGCGGCGCGCCGGGGCGCGGAGCAGATTTGCGCGGAGGATATCGCGGCCTGCCGGGCGATCGGACAACATGGGCTGCCGCTGATCGAGGCCGTCGCAAAATCGCGCCCCGGGCCGGTGAATATCCTGACCCACTGCAACGCCGGCTGGCTCGCCTTCGTCGATATCGGTTCTGCGACCGCGCCCATCTACGCAGCGCATGATGCCGGCATCCCCGTCCATGTGTGGGTGGACGAAACCCGTCCGCGGAATCAGGGTGCGCGCCTTACCGCATGGGAACTCGCCGCGCATGGTGTCCCGCACACGCTCATTGCCGACAATGCGGGCGGCCACCTCATGCAGCGGGGAATGGTGGATTTTGTCATCACCGGCGCGGACCGGGTCACCCGCAGGGGCGACGTCGCAAACAAGATCGGCACCTATCTGAAAGCGCTCGCGGCGAAAGATTGCGGGGTGCCGTTTTACGTCGCCCTGCCTTCCTCCACTTTTGATCACAGCATCCTCGACGGGATCGCGGACATCCCGATCGAATCGCGCAGCGGCGACGAAGTCCTGTTCGTTGAGGGCACCGCCGGTGACGGCAGTGAGCACTCCGTCCGCATCTGCACACCGGCCACCGGCGCAGCCAATCCCGCATTCGACATCACGCCGGCGAGACTCGTGACCGGACTTCTCACGGAATTCGGTTTTTGCCCGGCGACAGAGGACGCAATCGACAGCCTCAATATTTGTTAGCGGCAAAAATCACCAGCGTCCGGAGGCGAGATCATTCAGCCACTCCTCCAGCCGCCGCAGGGCTTCCGCGCGATCTTTGTCATGAAGAATGAGGTGGTAGCTGGCCGGGAAGAACACCCGCTCCTTTTTTGAGGACGCGATTTGCTGATAAAAGTGCTCCACCGCCTCATGCGGAGTGAGCGCATCGTTCGGCGTGTAGAATACAAGCACCGGCACATGGATCCGCCGCGCATCGGCGTCCGTGCCGCGCATCAGCCGTTCCACCTGGCCAAAGAGCCGGAGCGTAAAATCCTTCACATAGTGCGGGGTATGCTGCATCTGCTGGCGGTGGGTGGTGCCGCTGGTCACCTTCACCTCACTGTTTCCGAGCGCCTCCAGGGAAATGCGTTTGCCCGGCCAGAACCGGAGCAGCGAACGCACGACCAGGTTCTTAAAAAAAGACATCCTCAAATTGTCCCTCAGGGACACCACCGGTGAGGCAAGGATGATGCCGGAAACGATGTGCTGTTTCTGATCGAGCGACCCCGCGGTATCGATGGTGATCAACGCTCCGAGGCTTTCTCCGAACCAGTAAACCGGGACACCAGGATGGTTCTTGTGCACCAGCGCCGTGAATTCGAGAAGGTCCTGCCGCCACTGCTGTGAGGACCAGATATCCCCGCGGGTTTTGAGGTCGGGATCGTTGCCCTGTCCACGCAGTTGCATGCCGTAGACGGCCCAGCCCTTTGCCGGGAATGCCTCTCCCACAGGCCAAAAATCGCTCGCGGCTCCGCTGAGTCCGTGAATGCAGATAACGATCCCCTTTGGCTTCGCCGGTTCTCCGGACCACTGCTTATACGGCAGGACTTTGCCGTCGTGCGCCATCCAGGTGGAAAGCGACGGATTCAGGGAGGGCGTTCTATTCATAAGCCGGGGCGTGGCGCACTGACAAAGAAGCAGGGCCACGGGCAACAGCATTGCCACCCGGCCCAAAGGGACGGCGGAAACG
>DATAIE010001213.1:0-6733 GCA_036262875.1 Verrucomicrobiales bacterium | reverse complement strand
GATAAGACGGAGCAGCGCCGTCTGGCGGGAATTCTTCTCAAGGCGGCGGTTCAAACACCCTCCCTCCTAACTACTTCACTCGTGGAGGAAGCGGCGGGTATTCTTGCGGAAAATCCTTCATCGGAAGAACAGCAGGCCATCACCGCGGCACGGTCCGGTTCCGCACGGTTCGAAGCACTGCGATCCGATCTCCGCGCGCACCAGTCAGACGTCATTTCAGGAAAGCCATGGATTGGAGAGAAGTGGAATCTCACCTACCTCAATCACGGCCAAATAATTGTCAGGTCGATGGACGAACTCTCCAGCTGGGTACTGAAACATGGAATTGGCGGCGCTCCGGTTCCCGGTCTTCCAAAAGGCTGGATGTTCCACGCCAGCCGCAACGGCATCAATGTGCAGGGTCTCGTCGAAGGCGCCGGTTCCACCATGGCCTCACAGGAGTCCGGACCGTGGCGCGTCGATGCGGTCTGCTTTTTACCGGATGCCTTTCTCACGCTGGACGCCCAGCTTTTCCGCCAGCGATGGCTCATTGGCGGAACCGCGGCCTTTATGTCGGCGGCTCTCGGCGGCATCCTCTATGTCCTTGCCCGGCAACGGCGGCTCAACACGATGATGTCCAATTTTGTGGCCTCCGTTTCGCATGAGTTGCGCGCCCCCGTCGCCTCCATGGGGCTGCTGGCCGAGCGTTTGGGAGATGGACGCATTTCAGGGGCGGAGGATCAGGCGCGGTATCATCAGCTTCTTTGCGGTGAGTCCCGGCGCATCTCCGCGACGATCGAAAATGTGCTCGCCTTCTCCCGCCGCGAACGGGGCCGGCGTATATATGAGCATGAACTCTCGGACCTTACTGCGCTGCTCCGGGACACGGTGGCTATTATCAAACCGCTTGCCGAGGAGCGTCAGGTTTCCGTCGAAATGAGTCTTCCTGACGAATCCGTGGAGCGCGAACTCGATCCCATCGCGATCCGTCAGGCGGTTCTCAATCTGCTCGACAATGCCCTCAAATTCTCCCCTCCGGGCGGCAGGATTCATCTCACACTCCGCGAAGAAAAAGGAGACGCTCTTATCACGGTGTGTGACGAAGGTCCCGGCATCCCTCCCGCGGAACGCTCCCGCATTTTCGAACCCTTTTACCGCATTGGCTCCGAACTCCGCCGGGAGACACCGGGGATCGGAATTGGACTCGCCATCGTGCGGGATGCGGCGGCAGCGCATAAAGGAGAAGTCAGAGTCAACGGAGCCGCAGGCGGGGGAGCGGAGTTTGTGCTTGTCCTGCGCGGCGGAGATTTGCAGCCTCCCGGAGATGGCTAACATTCCCCTATGTCCCGCGTTCTGATCATTGAAGACGAGCCTGCCATGCGCACAGCGCTCACGGACACGTTGCAGGATGACGGGTACCGCATCATCTCCGCTTCAGATGGGGCCTCCGGACTGAAGCGCGCAGCGGAGGAAAAGCCGGACCTCATCCTTCTCGATGTCATGATGCCGCAGCTCGACGGCTTCGCTGTCTGCCGTCAACTGCGCCGCCTCGGTCTTCGTATGCCTGTGCTGATGCTCACCGCGAAGGGACAGACCGATGACAAAGTCACCGGCCTCGATGCCGGAGCGGACGACTATCTCGTCAAACCTTTCAACCGCCTCGAACTGCTGGCACGGGTGCGCGCACTGCTTCGCCGCTCCACGGGAGGCGCAGCACCGCCGGCAAAGGTCACCTTTGGCTCCATCACGATCGATTTTCTCCGCAGCGAATGCCGCAGAGGCGGCCGCACCGTGAAACTCACTCCCAAGGAATTTGCCGTTCTCCGTCTCCTCGCGGAACGACCTGGCGAAGTCGTGAGCCGCGACGAATTCCTCGACCGCGTGTGGGGCTACGGCAGCTATCCGGTCACCCGCACGGTGGACAATCATATCGCCCGCCTCCGGGGAAAACTGGAAGCCGATCCCGCCGCGCCGCGCCATTTGCTCACCGCAAACAAATCCGGCTACCGGTTGTGCCTCGAAGACAAAAATCCGTGAGGGCCGCGTTCCCCTTCATTTCCGATTTGCAGGGCGGAGGCTCTGCGGCGACAGGCTCGGCGTTTGATACCGACCATGGACGCCACTGACTGGACCTCGCACGCCTACGACCGTGAAGTGGTGGACCGTGTCTGGGCCTCGGCGCTCGAGGTGTCGGGGAACGACTCCGCCCTTTGGCGAAAGGATGAGCACGGCGCGTGGATCTACCGCATGGACTACGGCAAGAGGCACTCGGAGTTTGGCTGGGAAATCTACGACCCCTCCGTGGGCTTGAGCGGGAGCAGCATTTCCGCGCTCCGGGCCCTGCAATGGATGAACTATCTCGACCGCCTTGCCAGCGGCACCCAGAGCCGTGTCACCGCTGACGGGTTGCGAAACACACGGCGTTTGCTCTAGCGACAAATTCGCGCCATTAGTCTTCAACATCACCCGACCTTTCCATGAAAATTCATCGCCCGCTCCTTGCTGCCGCCCTCTTTACGCTCGCCTCCTGTGACGGAGAGAAGGTCAAAGAGGCCGAAAAGAAAACCGGGGAAGCGGCCAAAGCGATCGGGGAAGCCGCAAAGGAAGCGGGCGGCACCGTGCTGGAAAAGACGAAGGAGGGAGCAAAGACTGTTGGTGAAAAGACCAAAGCGGTCCTTGGCGTGGCAAAGGAACTCATCGCGACAAAAGGCGGCCCGGCGATGGAGAACTTCAAAACGAAGCTCGGAGGGATTTCCGAGTGGTTCAAAAAGTCCAAAGGCAAGGAAGGCGACGATCCCGCCAAAGCTCAAAACGCCATGGCGGAGCTGATGACGAAACTGAAAGGAGTCCAAACAGACGGGCTGCCGGAAGACTTGAAGGCCGCCTTCCAGCGCTATCACGGGGCCATGGGCCAGGTGCAGGCCATCACCGCCTCCGTGCCAGTAAAGAAGGAGGAGGCGGAGGCGTGGGTCATGAAGAACGCAGAAAAACTGCGCTCTTTGGAAAAGCTCAGCATGGAAGCGGAGAAAACCCTGAAGGAAACTCTGGCTAAACACGGCATCACCGGGCTCGATCTCGGGGGCGAATAACCCGCTGCCGGACGGGCCGCCGGCAACGCCTTACTTCATGGCATCTCCCGCCGTTTCCACCCGCGATCATCTTATCCTTCAGGGGATCGTGCTGGTGTGGGGCGTCACCTCAGTGCTCGGGAAGCTCATTTCGCTGCAGGTGCAGGTGCTCGTCACGTGGCGCACGGGGATCGCCGCCCTGGCGCTGGGGCTGTGGCTCATGGCGTCACGCCGCCGGGTGGGGCTCGACCTGTGGGCGCGTCGCGCTCTGCTGAACGGCTGCCTCATCGGATTGCACTGGTTCCTGTTCTTTCTCGCCGCACGACTGGGCAATGTGAGCGTGGCCATCACCGGTGCCGCCACCAGCGCACTCTGGGTGTCCCTGCTGGAACCTCTCGTGATCCGCGGACGCCGTCTGCATCTGCGGGAGTGCCTGCTCGCCCTGGCAGTGACCGGAGGCGTAGCCCTGGTGGCCGGGAGCGATGACGTGCCTATGGGCTGCCTGCTGACGGGCATCCTCGCCGCTGCGGTGGCGGCCCTGTTCTCCATCTTCAATGCGCGCATCGTCCAGCATCTGCCCGCTGTGACGATGTCTTTTTACGAAATGGTATCCGCCTCGCTTTTCTGCGCTGTGCTCAGCCTTGCCACGCTGGGCTCCGCATCCGCTGAAACATGGCTGCCCTCCGCGGCCGACTGGTGGCCGCTCCTGACGCTCTCTCTGCTGTGCACGGTCTTTGCCTTTTCCGTCTGCGTATGGCTGCAAAAGCGGGTCCCGGCCTTCACCATTGGACTGGCCGCGAATATCGAACCGGTCTACGGCATGCTGCTCGCCGCTGCGGTCTTTGGCGCCACCGAGGTCATGGGCGTGCGCTTTTACACGGGGGCCGCCATCATTATCGGATGCGTGGTCTTTCACACGCTTTCAGAACGCCGCCGCACTACGGTTTTCGCGGAGCCGCCGGCCTCGGAGGCGGCGTAATCTTCTCTGCCATAGCGCCACTGTTCACGGACACCCCGGGAATGGCTTCCTGGAGCTGCTTCACCCCCGCATCCGTTACTTTGGAATTCCACACGAAGACCTTCTTCAAGGCTTTAAGGCCTGAAAGGCCGGGAATCGCCGCATCCGACACCATGGTATTGTAAAGGTTGAGACTTTCGAGCGCCGTGTTGCCTGCCAAATGGGCGATACCGGCATCGGAAATCTCCGTTTTGCTGAGAATGAGCGTCTGCAAATTTTTCATCCCGCTGAGCGCAGCGAGATCCGCGTCCTTCACCTTTGTCCGGCTCAGGTCGAGCGCGTAGATGTTCAGCGCCATGGGGGCGAGTTCCGAAAGCTTGAGGTCGCTGTACATCCGGTCGCTGTGGCTGAAGTCGACTTCGACCACCCGTTTGTTTTTAGACAATGGCCGGATGATGACATGCTCACGGGTAAGAGACTCAAGCAGCGCCTGATCCACATCTTTCAGCCCCTCGGAAAGAGCGTCCACTGTAAAGACTCCGCCACCTCCGCCAGGGATGCTGACCCCGTCGCCCAGGTCGGCTCCCGACTTGATCCAGTCGAACAGGGTTTTCTTATCCGTGACGCTGAGAGGCTGGCCCTTGGAAGGCATGAAGTCCGTATCATCCGGGGGCAGGATCACGCAGGCATAGACCCGGCTTTTCTCCGGATTGCCCGGGATGATGGCGGGTTTGCCGTTAATACCGGCGCGGATGGCATCGGGATTGTGAAGAGCGAGGTCTCCTTTGTGTTTTTCCGCGCCGTGGCACTTAATGCAGGCCTTGGCGAAAATGGGGCGCACCTTCGCAAAATAGATGCTGTTCCGTGAGACCGGACGCGCCGTCTCAGCCGGTGCCGGCGGAGGGGCGGGGGCGGGTGTCACCACGGGCGTCCCGGGCTCCGGCGCGGTTGGGGTTGCCGCCATTTTAGCCGCAGCCGCAGAGGCTTCATCGCTGGGAATTTCGGATTTGGTAGGATCCACGTCCGCCGGCACCGCCGCCGGGGGAGTTGCCGGAGTGGTTTCCGCAGGCGGAGTGGTGGCCACGGCATTGGCGCTCCCCTCCAGGGACGCCGGTTTGGCAGGCTCAGCAGGCGGCGGGGCAACGGGAGGCACGGCGGCGGAAGGATTCGCCGGTGCCGGAGGAGCAGGTGCAGGAGTGGCCGCGGCAATCTCGGGCTGCTTCTCATACTTGCTCAAGCTAAACCCGGGCTTGATCCGGAGCAGACTGCCAATGCCCGCCAGCAGGGCCGCGACGGCCAGCGTGCGCCAGCCGAGAATCCAGAAGTGCTGACCGGGTTTGGGCTTGGGGGGCTCTTTGGGGTCCTGGCTGTAAAACCGCTCACCGAGCCGCAGCAGGCCGCGATTCCGGCTCTGGCGTTTGAAATACCAGGCCAGCGATGCCACGGCCACCACGAGGAGACTCCAGAATCCATCGTGCAAACGGGAGGTATCCCCCGCCGCAAAGAACATCCCCAGCGAAACGAGGATCACGAGGCCGGACGCACAGATGGAGCAAAACAGCAGCCACAGCACGGCGGGCTCCACTTCCCGGCGGTTCTTCGACACAATAAACGACTCCAGAAGAAGCGCCGCAAGGAGCAACCCGAAGGGCAGGTTTTGCAGGAGGATGAAAAACGGTTCAAGCATGGAATCGAATGGATGAATATTTATATCATACATCGTCCCGGGGCGGGAGATAAGCGAAAAATCACCCGGCGTGACGGAGTCACCCCGGCGCTTGCGGGAACGGCACCACACGGCGACAGGTGCGCCCGCCCGTATGCTCAACTCCCCCGCCACCCCTGCTGCCGCCGAGTGCGGCGTCATCTATCTCGTGAGCGGGGGACGCAGCTATCTCGGGGAACTGATCACCTCCCTCAAAAGCCTCCGCCGCCACGAACCGGAGCTTCCCGTGACGGTCTACTCGCGTTTCAAAGTCCCGGCCTCCCTCCGCTGTGAACAGGTGGCGCTCGATTCCCGGGAGCACCCGTTGAAACTGAAGGTGCTGACCCTTCGCCGCTCTCCCTACGAACGCACGCTTTTCCTGGACACGGATATCACGATCCACGGCGCTCTGCGCCCTGTTTTTGCCAATCTCGACGGGCACGATTTCTGTGCCGCCAATTCCCACGAAGCCGACTGGTCTGTCGTGCCTCCCAAATTCGTCGCGATGGTGAAGCCCGGCGACTACAATACCGGCGTGCTGCTCTTCCGGAAATCAGACGCCATGCTCCGGTTTCTCACGCGCTGGGAGGAAGCCGTGCTCGCTCAGGACCCCTCTGATATGTGGGCCGGCCACAACTGCGACCAGCACCATTTCAACCGCCTCGTCCGGGACGGTGCCCTCGCGGATTGCGGCGTCGACTTCCACGAACTCGACAACGTCGTCTACAACTGCCGCGGCGTCATGCTGGACGAAGTCAAACGCCTCGGCCGCGAGTCCGACATCCGCGTGTTCCACCACCGCACCCGCGCCATGAAACTGCGGAAACTCTTCTACTCCTCCACAGACCCCGCGACCGCGAGGGAAGTGGTGAGGAAGATGTTTGCGAGGGTGAGGCGGCGATGATCGCCTGCGGCGAAAACACCAAGCACCAGGTTCCAAGCACCAAAGAAACATCAAACTTCAAACTCCATTAAGCCCGTCACAATCCGTCCTCGAAAACAGCCGCCATCCGCTTTGATGTT
>DATAIE010001212.1:0-1910 GCA_036262875.1 Verrucomicrobiales bacterium | reverse complement strand
CCGCCGGAAACCGAATCCTGAAAACCGAAAATTCCCCTATGACCCAAATCGCCGGCCTTCGACAGGAGTATAAGCTGCACACTCTCGATACCGGAGACGTCGCGGCTGACCCGTTGACTCAGTTTCAGAAGTGGTTCGGTGAGGCTCAATCGGCACAGATTGTAGAGCCGAATGCCATGGTCCTCTCGACCGTCAGTGCCGGGGGGCAGCCATCCTCCCGCACGGTGCTGTTGAAGGCGCTCGATTCCCGGGGGTTTACCTTTTTCACCAGTTACCAAAGCCGGAAAGCGGACGAGATGTCGGCAAATCCGGCGGCTGCGATTACGTTCTTTTGGAAGGAACTGGAGCGGCAGGTGAACATCACAGGAAGCGTGGAGCGAACCTCCGCGGAGGAGAGCGACGCCTATTTCGCAGTGCGTCCCTATGGCAGCCAGATTGGTGCGCATGCCAGTGCACAGAGCAGCACCATCCCATCCCGCTCATGGCTGGAGGACCGGTATGCAGAACTCAACGCCCGCTGGCCGGAAGGGAGCGTGCCCCGCCCGGAAACGTGGGGCGGGTTCCGCCTCATTCCGCAAACCGTCGAGTTTTGGCAGGGGCGTCCCAGCCGTTTGCATGACCGGCTGCGTTATTCGCGCCAGGGAGAGCAGTGGATTCTTGAGCGGCTCAGCCCGTAGCACCTCAATAGCCCAGCCACGGGCTTAGCCATCTCTCGACCTCCGCGACGGTCATGCCTTTGCGTGCCGCATAGTCTTCGATCTGGTCCTTTTGGAGGTCGGAGATCATGAAGTAATGGCTCTCCGGATGGCTGAAATACAGGCCGCTCACGGCCGCTCCCGGGTGCATGGCCATTGATTCGGTCAGCGTGACGCCGGTTTCTTTCGTAGCATCCAGCAGATCGAACAGGACCGTCTTTTCAGTATGATCCGGCTGCGCGGGATAGCCTGGGGCCGGGCGGATACCGCGGTAGTTTTCCTTGATCAACTGCTCCGCATTGAATTCGTTAGGTCTTTCGTAACCCCATGCCACCCGTGCCCGGTGGTGCAGCAGTTCCGCAAACGCTTCCGCAAAGCGGTCGGCGATGGCCTTCACCATGATCGCCCCATAGTCGTCATGGGCTTTCTTGAGTTCCTCCGCGAACTCATCCGCCCCGTGAATACCGACCACGAAAGCGCCAATGTAATCCGGTCTTGAACCGCAAGGCGCCACGTAGTCCGCCAGCGCCTCATTGGGACGTGCGGCTTCGGTGCCGCTCTTTTCGATCTGCTGCCGAAGGGAATGGAAAGTGCAGCGGACTTCCGTGCGGGATTCGTCCGCGAAAACGTCGATGTCGTCCCCGCGGCTGTTGGCGGGGAAGAAGCCGAAGACACCGCGGGCGACGATCCGTTTTTCGGCGATGATCCGCTCCATCCATTCGAGAGCGTCAGCATGTAGTTTCATGGCCTGCTCAACCACTTCGGGATTGGAGGACTTGAAACGGTTCTCGCCGTAGACCCAGACGCCGCGGAGTTCCCAGCTGTGGAAGAAGGGAGTCCAGTCGATGTAGGTCGCCAGTTCGCGCAGCGATTGGTTTTCGATCACCCGGGTGCCCAGAAATTCCGGTGCCGCGATGTGCGCCGCCGCCCAGTCGGTTTTCACCGCGTTGGCGCGTGCTGCCTCAAGGCTGATGACCGGTTTCTTCTGCCGGTTGGCGAACTGGTCTTTGAGCTTCACGTGACGGGCCTCGTTGTCGAGAATGAACTGCTCCCGCTGATTGTCGCTCAGCAGTGCAGTGGCCACCGGCACGCTGCGGCTGGCATCGAGCACATGCACCACGCTGCCGGAGTATTTCGGCGCTATCTTAATCGCGGTATGCGGCGCGCTCGTCGTCGCTCCTCCGATGAGCAGAGGCGTCTTGAATCCCAGCCTTT
>DATAIE010001211.1:0-4965 GCA_036262875.1 Verrucomicrobiales bacterium | reverse complement strand
GAACGCGATCCGCGGCACACTGTACTTGGTGGCCTGACGCCACACCGTTTCAGACTGCGGCTGCACACCGGCCACGCCGCAATAAACCAGAATCACGCCATCCAGCACCCGCAGAGAGCGCTCCACCTCAGCGGTGAAGTCCACGTGGCCCGGGGTGTCAATGATGTTCACCCGCATGTCCTGGCTCTCGAACATCTTGAAGAGACCCGGTGTCGGGATCTGCTTCCATTTCGCCGTCACGGCGGCGGAGGTGATCGTAATGCCGCGCTCCTTCTCCTGCTCCATCCAGTCCGTGGTGGCAGCGCCGTCATGCACTTCACCGATCCGGTGAATCATGCCGGTGTAGAACAGAATCCGCTCGGTCAGCGTGGTCTTTCCGGCATCGATGTGCGCGGAAATCCCGATGTTGCGCGTGCGCTCCAGCGGATACTGGCGATTGGGGCTGTTCAGATCTTTAGACATTACGAGGAAGGGAGGAAAGGGAGTGGGAGGAAAAAACGCCGGCGGTCTTACCAGCGGAAGTGAGCAAAGGCGCGATTCGCCTGAGCCATCTTGTGAACGTCGTCACGCTTGCGGATCGCGTTGCCCTGATTGGAAGCGGCTTCCTTCAGTTCATTGGCGAGAGCGACGTGCATCGGTGTGCCCTTGCGGTTGCGGGCGAAGCCGAGAATCCAGCGCATGGCCAGCGATTCCGAACGGTCCGGCGCCACTTCGAGCGGCACCTGATAGGTGGCACCACCGACACGGCGGCTCTTCACTTCCAGACGCGGCTTGGCGTTCTCGATCGCGCGGGTGATCACTTCGAGAGGATCCACGGCGTCAGACTTTTCGTTCACCTTGTCGATCGCGGCGTAGACAATGCGCTCCGCGATGGAGCGTTTGCCCTCGACCATGAGGCGGGTAATCAACTTGGAAACCAGCGTGCTGTCGTAACGGGAGTCACGGTGCTCGATCTTTTTGTATACGCGCTTTCTGCGTGCCATAAGCCTGTGTGTCTAGATATTAAAGGTTTCCTTATTTCTTATTCGCCCCGCCCTTCGCGGCGGCGGCAGCCTGACCCGGTTTCGGACGCTTCGCTCCATACTTGGAGCGTCCGCGGCGGCGCTTGTCGACTCCAAGGCAGTCCAGCGAACCACGCACGATGTGGTAACGAACCCCGGGCAAGTCCTTCACCCGGCCACCGCGCACCAGCACGATCGAGTGTTCCTGAAGATTGTGACCTTCACCGCCGATGTAAGCAATGACTTCATACCCATTGGTCAGACGCACTTTCGCGACCTTCCGCAAAGCCGAGTTCGGCTTCTTCGGCGTCCGGGTCATGACTTGCAGACACACTCCGCGGCGCTGCGGGCAGTTGGCAAGGGCCGGCGACTTCGATTTCGACGCTTTGTCGGAACGACCTTTGTTGACGAGCTGATTGATGGTTGGCATGGCTGGGTAAATTTCGGTTTCCGCTGCAAGGGAAATACCGGGGTCGCCACAGCCAAGTCCGTGAGAGGGGACAAACCTGTATCAATTAGCAGCTCTTTTCCGGTGCCGCTCCCGATAAATCCTGTGCACCCGGACAAAATGCGGCCGGGCAGGAAGGAGGCGCGATTATGGGAAGTGAATTGAGCTCCGCAACTGGAATTTCGAAGTTTTTTGAAAAATTTCGGCCCCCATTGAGCCGTATCCGGCCTGCATATCGTCCTCTTTTGAAGGCTCCCTTCTTGCGCAGACGCGCATTCAGAACCCATTTCGTATTCATGCCCACGGAGGAAGGAAATGCGTACAGTGAAGGATTACGACGGATAGACCAGTGCCGCCGCAGAGGAGGCGAACGTCTGGATCTGGACGGCCTGAGGCTTAACGCATTACCGCCGGAAATTGGCGGGCTGGAGTCGCTGAAATGGCTGAGTGTCTCTTACAACCGACTGCACACTCTCCCCCCGGAGATCACGACCCTCCGTTCCTTGATCAGTCTCAATGCGGGAGACAATGAACTTTCTGCGCTCCCACAAAATCTGAAGGACCTGGAAGCGCTGACTTCCCTCCATCTTCAAAACAACGCCTTCGATGCGCTGCCGCCGGCCGTTTTTAATTTGAAGGCTCTCACGGACCTGTGCCTCACGGACAACCGGCTCACCGGTCTGCCCCCGGAGTTTGAGCAGTTGCAGGGACTTACGCGACTCGATTTGGCGCGCAATCAATTCACCGAATTCCCGGCAGTCGTGACCAAGCTCCGTTCGCTGACGAATTTAAACCTCTCCGGGAATGCACTTGCGGAGGTGCCCCGGGAAATCGGTGAACTGAAGGGGCTTCGAAGCCTGTTTCTCTCCGATAGCCAAATCGCTGATCTGCCGCCAGAGATGGGTCGCCTGAGCGGGTTGATGACGCTCCTTCTGAATGGAAATCGATTGTCCCGCCTGCCGGCGGAAACAGGAAACCTCCATTCCCTTGAAACCCTCACCCTGGCTCACAATCAGTTGTCAGTTCTTCCGCCGGAAACCGGAGGTCTGACCGCCCTCAAGGAACTCGACCTGTCAGGAAATCTGCTCCAGAGCCTCCCGCCGGAATTCCGGAAGCTCCGGGGCCTGGAATCCTTGAATCTCGGGCTCAACCTTTTCACTGCGATGCCGCCGGAGATCGGCAGCCTGCGGGCACTCACAAGACTGTATCTTCACGGGAACCGCCTTGCTTCGCTGCCTCCCGAAATTGGCCATTTGACCACCTTGCGATCACTTTGGCTCTCCGACAATGCGCTGTCTTCTCTCCCGGCGGACCTGGATTATCTCCCTGTCCTGACCGAACTGGAACTGGATGGCAATCCCTGCCTGGGGATGTCAAGCCACGCTCTGCGAAACCACGCGCAGGAAGTTCTTCGCCACTATTGGGAAATGCACCCGGAGATTCGCCGGGACGGCAGTGAATAGCAAACCAGAGGGAGCCGTCGAAGACGCCAGCGCTCTACCCGGTCTGCCTGCAATACGGCCCTCTCCTGAAACGAACCAACCACTGACTCGTCTCTTTCTATGGAACTTCCCTGCGGATGCCGCCACCAAACCGTCGAAGAAGCGCTTGATCACGCGTTCAAAAACATCGGACGCCCTCTGACCGAACCGCTTATCGGAACGAAGACTAACCGCCTGGCCAACTCAGGCAAGGTCATCGGCTTTCAAACCTCTGACAAAAAATCCCGTGTTCGCCTCGATTTCACTGACCAACCGGACAAGGCTGGCGTTATCAAAGGCCTCCATGTTAACGAAGAGGACTTTTCAGGCCCCTCCGCAAGAAAGATTCTCCACACGGTGGAACTCGTAGCCACACCCGCCAACGAAGAAGCCCACAAGGCGCTTCTCCGCTGGCAGGAGAACCGGATGCTTCTTTACTGGAATAAATGGTCGAAGCGGCTGTAGCCGCACGGCGAATTCCCGCGTGCACGAGCGCGGCTCCTCTTTCGCCTGTTCCGGCTTGTCCCGCTCCGCATCCTGACTATTCCGGCAGCAATGCGTTATTCCATTCTGCTGCTCTCCTCCGCTCTCTTTCTCTGCCAGTGCACCACCCCCGTTGAAAAAACGGAGGCCGCGGGCAATCATACCAAGGCTTCCGCCGATCTCACGATGCCCGGCATCGACACCCGCAATCTCAACCGCATGGACGAGGGCGGCAGCAAGGAGGGCATCCGCGTCCCGTTTCTGCACGCTCCCGACCTCGAAAAGCGCTGGGGCAAACCAAAACTCACCGTCGCCCCTGATGGCAGCTATGCTCTGAGTTATTCCAATCCAAAGCGGCGCTTCCAGCATCTCACCATTTATGGGTCGCCCGGAAAATTCCCCACCGCCGGACCCGTGCCTCCTTCCTATATCGATGTCGATTTCACCCCGGCAGGGCCCACCACCGCACCCAAAAGGCAAACGTGGCGGACGACGACCCACTTGGGTCACACGCTCCGCTACTGCGTGACCTCGCCGGATTCGGGCGCAGATGTCGCGGAACTCACTACCGAGACGATCGCCCTCGCCGGCCCGGACGGCCGCACCGGCAGCTACTGCCTTTCCGGCGGCTCCGACCTCGACTCCGGCCCGCTCAGCATTCCTGCCCTCTTCCACGCCGCCCGGTTCTAGCCCGACGACTTCTCAAAAGGCAAAACAGTCGCACCCCCCGCCCCAGAATCCGGCAAAGGGATTCTGCTCCGCTTCCGGTGCCCGGGTTCGATAACCCGCAGGCACCGGCACACCGGCGAGGGCGGCTTTGCGAAGGTCCAGCGGTGCGCCGTATCCGCCGAAGGCTTTGACGGGCGACCACTCGGGCAGGACGGGAAGCGGTGCCGGGCTGTGGTTTGAAAATTCCCCGCTCGCATGCACGATGCTTCCGCCCACCACGGTGAGCACCGATTCGATGCCTTTGATGTCGTCCTCCGGCACGGAGAAATAATCCTCCGTCAGCGCCACGAGATCGGCGAGTTGACCGGCGGCGAGGGCCCCTTTTTTCCCGCTTTCGCTGGAAAACCAACTGCTGCCCTGAGTGTAGAGCCTCAAGGCCTCCTCCCGGCTCAGGCAGTTTCTCTCCGGATACAGGGAAGTCCCTCCCACCGTTCTTCCGGAGACGAGCCAGTAAAGAGACACCCACGGATTATAACTGGCCACGCGGGTCGCATCCGTTCCCGCTCCCACTGGAATCCCCATCTCCAGCATTCTCCGCACAGGCGGTGTGCGACCGGCGGCGTCCGCGCCATAACGGTCGATAAAATACTCTCCCTGAAACGCCATGCGATGCTGGATGGCAATGCCGCCGCCCAGCGCCTTCACTCGCTCGAGATTCCGGTCGGAAATGGTCTCGCAGTGATCGAAGAACCAATTCAGTCCCGTGAAAGGCACCTCGCGGTTCACCTCCTCAAACACATTCAAGAAACGGGTGATGCTTTCCTCATAGGTCGCATGCAGGCGGAACGGCCATTTGTTCTGAGCCAGCAGCGAGACAACCTCT
>DATAIE010001210.1:0-4445 GCA_036262875.1 Verrucomicrobiales bacterium | reverse complement strand
AAGGGGAAGTGCCTGCGTCCTGCTGGGTGCCGGTGTACGCGGTCATCCTCTCCGCGGCCCTCATGTATCACCTCACCGGCCTCACCGCCGGCACAGTGCTCAAAAACCGGCGCTGGGCTTTCCTCGTGTCCATGGGCAGCGTGTTCCTGCTCTACACCGTCGTGCCGCAGCTGGCGAATCTCGGCCTCGTGTATTTCGAATATCTGACCATCTGGCCGGTGCTCACGGAAAACATGCACGGGTTTATGCCGGCCACGGTGGACTCCGCCATGAGAGCCGCGAAGACGCTCGCGCCGGACGAGGTGGGCTTTTTCAATCTGGGATTTCCGGAGGCGGTCTTCACCATTTTTTCCCAGCTCGTTCTGAGCCTTACCTTTGTGGTCATGCTGTGGAGACGCTGGAGACGGACGGAGTCTCACCTGCTCGGAAAAGCGTGGGCCACGGGCCTCTGCGCATGGATTCAGGTGGTGCTCCTGGGCTGTTCCCAGCCGCTCATCAGCTCCGGCCTGCTCTTTTTATCGCGGAGAATCGGTGCCCGCTTCCGGTTTCGCGGCGACCTCACCCGGTGGAATCCGGAACTCGGTGAAGCCATCCTCATGGTCTCCATCTACGGCACCGTGACGCTGCTCACGGTGGTCGTCCTTTCCCTGCTCATCGCCCCGGGCCGGGATGGCCAGGAGCGCGGTGCGCGGCGCGCCGTAAAACTCGGGCGCCGGCGGAGCGATCTGCTGTCCGATGAGTCGCCCTCGCTGCTTTTTGTAACGGTCATGGCGGTTACCGGGGCGGCGGGCTGGACCATCTTCGCGCATTTGTTGATTGGCTCGCACTGGTTTCCTGGACAGGTGCTTCCGGCATGGACGCCCTTGGTCTTTGGCCTCGTGCTCCTCACCGCCAGTCTGTGTTGTGTGCTTGCTTACGAACTGTGGGGAGTGAAAGGAGTCTTCCTGAGTCTCGTCTTCGCCGGTATCGTGCCCATCCTTACCGGCGTCATCATGGCGTCCGCCGCCAGCAGTTTGTCCACCGCCTCCGTCTGGATCACGGGAGCCTCTCCACTGATGGCTCCCTCGAACGCCGTCGCCACCGTCCTCCCGGACGGTCTCGGAGAGCAGCACGCCCTGCGTCTCGCCGGCCCGCGTGTTTTCGCGTTTTGGCAGGGCCTCATGGTTATCGCTGCGATGTGGCTTTTCGCAAAACACCGCGCACGACACGTGGCCCGTTTCCAGACCGCCGGGATCGCCGCTTGAATCGGAGCCATCGCGCTTCTCACTTCGCCGTCTCTCTTTTCTCTCCTCACACTCATGTTTGTCATTGCCATCGATGGACCCGCCGCTTCCGGAAAAAGCAGCGTCTCACGCCTCCTCGCCCGGAAACTCGGCTGCCGGTATGTAAACAGCGGCTCTTTTTATCGGGCCATTACGTGGGCGGTGTTGAAAGAGGGGATTCCCCTCGATGATGAAGCGGCGATTTCCCTGTTTCTGACCAGCCTCGATATTCAGTGTGAACTTGAGGACGGGCACACCGTTATCCTGCTCAACGGCTCGGACCCGGACCTGCACCTCCGGGATCCGGAGGTGAATCACAGCGTTTCCAAAGTCTCCTCTTCGCCGGAAGTGCGCCGCGTCCTCACGGAAATTCTCCGCGGCCTGGTGGACGGCGGGAGTCTCGTGATGGAAGGCAGGGACATCGGATCGGTCGTTTTTCCCGATACACCTTATAAATTCTATATCGATGCCAGCGAGGAAGTCCGGGCCAGCCGACGGGCCGCGCAGGGGGAAACGGACAGCATTGCCCGGCGGGATGCGCTGGACAGCACGCGGAAAAACGCCCCGCTAATCATTTCCGAGGATGCCCATGTCGTTGACAGTTCGCATCTTACGCTGGAGGGCGTGGTCGGAGAGATCATCGGAAGGCTTCGCATGAAGGGGTTGCACGTCACCCTTTAAGGCATGCAAATTTCCGCGTGGCACGAAATATAATTTGCTTTGGGAGTTGTAAAAACTATAATTTCCACTAGCCCACTGTAGGAAAATGAACGACGCCTCTAATTTTGCGCTCCCGCCAGCTTACGCCAACGCTTCCGCGCCAAAGAGGAGCAAGACAATCCTGATCGTGGATGATGAGCCCTTGATCCGGCAACTCATCGCTTCGACCCTTTTCGCAAGGGGTTACGAAGATTTCATCTTTGCCAGCAGTGGAAAAGCAGTGCCGGCCCTGGCGCTGAAAGAACAGCCGCATTTGATCATCATGGATGTCATGATGCCCGGCGGAAACGGTCTCCGTGCCCTCCGCTCGCTCAAGGCCTGTCCGGCCACGGCAGGCATCCCTGTTATCCTGACCAGCGGGTTTAATTTTCCGACCCTCGGCGAATGTTCTCAAAACCGTCCGGACGGGCTGCTCGCCAAGCCGTTTATGCCCTCTCATTTGCTGGCCAAGGTCGAGAGCGTGCTTGAAAAGCCGGTCATGGAAAAGACTGCACCCGTTCCGCGGATGCCGGACTTCCGCAGACCCGCCAACGGCTCCCGTACTCAGCCGGTGCCGGTCTGAGAATCAGTCCCGGAAATCACCGGGCAGCCATGGATGGAACTCCGGGGGCACCGGAGCCGTGAAGACCATGCGCTTTTGTGTGACCGGATGGGTGAATCCCAGGCGGCGCGCGTGGAGCATCAGCCTGCCGGTGCGTGTTTGGCGGCTCAGCCGCGCGTAGATCTCGTCCCCCAGCAGCGGATGGCCAAGGTGTTTCATGTGAACCCGGATCTGGTGCGTGCGGCCGGTGTGCAGCGTGCATTTGACGAGCGCGTCACAGCCGGTGATGTGTAATACTTCGTAGTCAGTCACCGCACTTTTTCCCGCCGGGGGCGGCAGCACCGCCATGCGCAGCCGGTCGTGAGGATCGCGACCGATGTGCGTCTCCACTGTGCCCGACCTCTCCGCGGGCACTCCCTGCACCACTGCGAGGTAGACTTTCTCCACCGACCGGCCCGCAAACTGTTCCGTCAGGCTCTGGTGCGTTGCGTCGTTGCGTGCCACCACCAGGCAGCCGCTCGTTTCCTTGTCCAGCCGGTGTACGATGCCGGGACGTGCCACCCCGCCGATACTGCTCAGCGCTCCAAACCGGTGCAGCAGCGCATTCACCAGCGTTCCGTCTTCATTGCCATGGGCGGGATGCACCACCATGCCGCTCGCCTTGTTCAGCACCGCCAGATGTTCATCCTCAAACAAAACATCCAGCGGCAAATCCTGCGGCTGCGCCTCCGCCGGTTTGTCGGGCGGAATCGTTCCCGCCACCACCTCACCGGCCTCCACATCGTGGCTCGCTTTCGCCGCCCGCCCGTTCACTGTCACCGCCCCCTCCTTGATCAACGCCTGCACCCGCGAACGCGAAAGCTCCGTCAACTGCGCTGCCAGAAACTTGTCGAGCCGCTGTCCTGCATCCTCCGCTCCCGCGGTGTAGGTGAAATCCATTCTCTTCCGGTCCATCCCGCGCGCGGAATTTCAACAAGGAGATACCCGTCGTTCCGCCTGGCGCCGTTTCCGTTCGGCTTGAGCTTGCATTGCCTTTCCCCTCTGCTACTCCCGCTGAATGATGGACTGGATCCTCCTTATCGCCCGCTGGATCGCGGGTCTTTTCCTGCTGCTCGTGGCAGTGATCGCTTTCGTTTTTACCGTGCGGAAAAAAGCACCCGCCAAAGGCTGGGAGGGCTTGGCCGTGGCCGCCTTTGCCGGCAGCCTTGCCGCCTGGCTTTTGTCTCTGCAAACCGTTTGCCTCTGGGGTCTCCTCGCGGGTTTCATTCCTTTTCTCGTGAGAGAATTGTCAGGGAAAAAATCAACGGAGACCGCCCCGGCTCCTCCTTCTGCGGCCCCGGCCGGTCTTACGCATCCGGACGGCCCTCCACGCCAAATCAGCGCCGCTGAACGCCGCGTCATGGAACTCCGTCGCGGCGTCCCTTTTACGGACGAGGAACTCGCCGCCCGCGCAAAGTTTGATGCCGATATCCAATTCGGCCTCGCCGTTTGGGAAGGCGAGCGGGGCCGGATTTTGCGGGAGGATACCTTGCCGGAAGCCGTTGCCTACCTGAAACGGTTGCAGGCGGACAGCAAAATTCAGGAGGCCGAACAGGACCGGCTCGATGCGGAAAAAGAGGCTGCCGACGAAACAGCCCGCGAGGCGGCGGCAAAGGAAATGATCACTCCGCCCGCCGCCGCCCGGCAGTGCCGCATGGTTCTCAAAAAGGAATGCCGTATCAGGGGAGACTCGGGCGAGTCCCTGCTTCTTCCTCCGGGCCCGGTGGACCTGCACCTCTCCTTCTCCATGGAGCCCGGTGCCGATGCGGAGGGCGTGCCGCTCCTCAAGGCCACCGTTTGGACCGGTTCCTCCAGCAGGATCACCCGGTGCCTGAATCTCGTGGAAATCATCGATTTCGAACACCTCAAATCCGCCGGGGGGT
>DATAIE010001209.1:0-2822 GCA_036262875.1 Verrucomicrobiales bacterium | reverse complement strand
CTACATTTTGCTGGGAATCGGGTGGGTCATCATTCTGATTCTCTCCACCAGGGCGATTTCACGCGGCGCTCTTTCCAGAGGCATTTTCCTGCTCATTGGGGCACCTCTTACCGGAGGGCTCATTGGAGCTACCGGAGAGGCGTTCGTCTTTGCGATCTACACCCGCTACCACGTGGAGTGGGAAAAGGCCGGTGACCGATCCGAAAATTCTGATAGGCCGGACACCCAAAAATTGGAACATCACAGGCAGTCCGACCCTCAAGGGACGCCAAAATCGTAAACCGTCGTCTTCTTCACGATAGGCTTGAGCACTCCGCCGACGGCGGCCTTGTGCAGCGGATGTTCCACGTAACGCTGCAAATCCGCCTGGCTGGCAAACGTCAGGGTCACGGCGACATCGAAGGTCGAGTCCACGATGGGCCGCACGCTCGGGATGCACGGCCCGGCGCTCACCGAAATCACCCCCGGAATTTTCCGGAACGTTTCGGAGGTTTCGATGATCTTCGCACGCTGAGCGGCATTGCCGTGATCTTTGAGCCAGAACACGACCACGTGATTAATCCGCGCCGGCGGCGTGCTTTGACAGCCGCTGAACAGGAGCGCTGCGGATAAAGTGAAGAAAAGGGCGATGTATTTCATTGTAGTTAATTCGACTTTTTCCAGAGATAAACCCAGCGTTCCGAGACGGCTTTGCCGGTCTCATCCTGAAGCTCACAGGTCATGTCGATATCCGCCACATCCTTCGGCGGCTCCAGCACAAAAAAGGCCCTCACTACCTGCGGCATATGGATTTGCGGGCTGTGGCCAAGGCCGGCAGGCAGGTCCTCCACATTGGCCATGCTGAGATCGGAAAGGCCGGCGTGAACGAGTTTCACCGTCTTTTGATTGATGGTCACGACGGGCTTCAGTTTGGTGAAGTCATCCCATTTCGGATCGCCCTGTTTGGGCACGGGGTTGAGCGGTTTGGCAAAATCGATCGTCATCAGCAGCTTGTCAGGCTGCTGCACGGGATTGCCGGAGCGTGTGGCCCGGACGGTGAAAAGGCCGGAGGGAGCCGGATCACGCATCCACCGGAGACGGTAGTGGAAATGAAACGGCTCACCGGGCTTCAGCGCCGGCTGCGGCTCCCAGACGAGGATGACATTGTCATTCGTTTCATCGGTGGTGGGCATTTCGATGAGATGCAGACGGCCATTGTCGAAACCCTCCACCGGCTCGACCCGCACGCTGGGCCGGTCATGATAATGAGCCTCCAAATCCTGATAAGAGGAGAAGGAGCGGTCCCGCTGAAGCAGCGCCCACGAGCGAGGCTTTTCCATTGTGAAAACGCAGTGCCGGAACTGATCCTTGCTGTGCTCCAGCGGCCGGTAATGCAGGTTGCCACTGCCCAGCTCCATCAGGAGACCGTCGCTGTCATGGACTTCCGGACGGAAATCGAAGGGTTTTGGATGCGTCCCCTCGCCAAACCAGTACATCGTCGAAAACGGAGCCAGCCCCAACTGCTGCACCGGACGGCGCAGCGTGATCTCCGCCTCGATATCCATCACCGTCTCCGGACCGGGAGTAATGGTGAATTGATAGGCTCCCTCCACACTTTCCCCGTGAAGCTGAGCCCACGCGGTGAGAGACTGTGCATCCTTCTCAGGCCGCTGCAGGTAGAACGTAGTGAAATCCGGAAACTCCTCGGGGACACCGGGCAGCCCGCTGTTGATGGAGAGACCGCGGGCCGAGAGTCCGTAGGGCGCGCCTTTGGGGATGGCCCTCAGATAGCTGGCTCCAAGGAAGACGAGAAACTCGTCCATGTATTCCGGCGAATTCAGATGAAAGCGCGCGCGCCAGCCGGCATAGCCGGGCGGCGATACCGTACCCTCCGGGATGACGTTCTTTCCATAGTCGAACAACCGGCGGTCAAAGACGAGGGGCTTCGTTTTTCCGTTCACGACCTCCCGGATCGTCACCGTCTTTTTGGCGGTCCAGCCGGGGTGGAAGAAGTCGACGGAGAACGGAAGCTTCTCCTTCGCCCACAAACCGGACTCCATCTTGAACCGGATATCCCGGTGCTGGTCGTAGGTCAGGTTCTTCCAGTAGTCCGCGAGATCCTGCTTTTCCGCCTTATAGGGCTCCGCCGCCAGCTTCTTCGCGGCGGCGCGCAGGGAATCGAAGGAAAACTCCTGGGCGGACGCAGTGCCGCAGGCGACAAGAGCAGTGGCGAGAAGGGATTTGGCAACGGGCATGGGTGAAAGGTAGCGCAGATTTGGAATCTCCGCTGTGAAAACCACGCCCGCCTTATCGTCAATGGCGGCCAAAGCTTCCGTTGCTATCGCAGGCTGTGATGCGCCTGACGCGCCGCAGGCACCTGCTGCGTGAGGCAATGGAATGATCCCAGTCCCCAAACCAAAATCCGGCTGTCCACGGCCACGATTTTCCGGTCCGGGAAACACTGCTGAAGTTTGTGCAGCGCCTTTTCGTCACTCGGATCGTTGAAGACGGGGACGAGCACCGCTTCGTTGAAAATGTAAAAATTGGCGTAGCTCGCGGGCAGGCGGACGCCATCGTCGATGACGGGTTTCGGCATCGGCAGCGAGATGATGTTCAGCGGACTGTCGTCCTCTGTCGTCATGCGGCAGAGGCGGTCGTAATTGTCCATGAGCGGCGTGAAGTTCGGATCGCTCTCGTCCTCTTCGATGACGGTGACTACGGACTCCGCGTTGAAGAACCGGGTAATATCATCGATGTGTCCGTCTGTGTCATCGCCCACGATGCCATCGTGCAGCCACAGGACTTTCTCCTGTCCGAGGTACTCGTGGAGATATCGCTCGATG
>DATAIE010001208.1:0-4176 GCA_036262875.1 Verrucomicrobiales bacterium | reverse complement strand
GTTCTTGAAACCAGCATCTGTCTTCAGTAGAGATTCGATGCGACTCTTCTCAGTGCTTGCATCGACATGATTTTCAAACCTGGCTTTCGCGAGCGTGTAACGCGCATAAAATGCTTCGTTTGCTCTCCCATAGTTCTTCTTTGACCGGATCGCGTGATATTCGCCGGCAACCTCTGTGGTAATGTAACCCCAGCTGTTAAGGACCGCTTCGGAGAAGACATTCTCAGCAGTGACCTGGTTTCGTGATGAGAAATCGCAGGCGGATCGTGCGGACTCGCTGGATTCCTGAGCAGCTTTTTTGGGAACGGTCGCGGATTCCGTGGATTTACGCGCATGTCCCTTCTCACCTTTGCATGAAACCAGGCTAAAGGCGCAAAGCAACATACATGCGGAGCGTGTATTCATGGCTAGTTTCTTAGCAGAACCAGGGCTTGTTCGCAACTATAAACAAGCACCGGGAGCGCTGCCGTCCCGGCGGCTCTCGTCCTTAACCGCCTCTCCCCTGGAAAGGAAAGCGCAGGCAAAGGGGACAATGCCGCCGGGACGGCGGCGCTCCCGGTCACGCAGCGTGGGACGGTGGCGGATTGTGTGAGCAGACAGGTGCAGCGCTCTTTACGAATCACTCTCTGCGGGGCTGCTCCACGCGCCCACTGTCACGAGTCAATCTATCGCAGCGTCACATAGTCATTGTGATTCATCAGCGCCTGGAGCAGGAGCGCGCGGGCCCGGGAAGAATCGGGTTTTTCCTGTGCCGCGGCGAGAGCCGTCAGGGATTCAAGCGCAGCGCTTTTCTCCTCCGCCGAGGGAGGCCTGCTCAGAATGGCATGGAACGCGCGGGTGACAAAAGTCCTGTCGTCCCCTGACATTGCCGGACGCTTCACCAGCGCGTCCGCGCATTCACGGGGAATCCGGCTGTTCGCCAGAGCCAGCGCCTGCTGAGGAGTGACGCTCTCACGGCGGCGGTAGCAGTCGAAGACACTCGCATTGTCGAAGGTTCCCAGGAAACGATCCTCCAACTCGCCGTGCTGCTGAAAATACAGCGCGCGGCGGTGGCTGTTCTCATCGCCCGGCACCGGCACGGGAGGGCCGCCCATTTTCAGATCGAGCAGTCCAGACAGGGAAAGGAGGCCATCGCGAATCGCCTGGGATTGGAGGCGTTTGGGATGCATGCGCCAGAGAAATTTGTTTTCGCCGTCCGCGGCGAGCGTGGCGGCATCGGCACCCGCAGTTGAGGACGTGGTTCGGTAAAGACGCGACGTCAGCAGCGTGCGCAGGACGGGCTTCAGTTTCCAGCCGTTCGAGACCAGTTCCACCGCCAGAGTATCCAGCACATCCTGATGGAGCGGTGGCGCGCAGCGACGGCCAAAATCGGAGACATCCGGCACCAGCGATTCGCCAAAGACCCGGGTCCAAAGATGATTCACCGCCACACGCGCCGGCAGCGGGTTCGAGGGACTCGCGAGCCACTTTGCCAGCGCCGTGCGCCGGCCTGTGCTGGTGGCGGGGTAGAAGGCCGGATTTTTGTCGAACGAATCCAGAGGGCTCTCCAGCGCCTTGAGAGCTCCCACAAGGGAAGTGTATTTGTCTCCGGGGTTGCCGGCGGATTCGCGTGCTTTGGCGAGCGCTTCGCCCGCGGCCTTGTGTTTCTTTTCGGCGTCGGCCTTCTTGTCAGGCGCGGCCATTTTCACAGCGACGGCGGCATTGGCTTCGGCCGCCTCAGCGACGGCCAGTTTCCACTGGGCTTCCGCGGAGGCAGCCACCCGGCTTCGGGCGGCAAAGTCCGGGCCGGAGGCAACTTTCGCAGCGTCCGCGGCGCTGGAGGTTTGCAGCACCGCCGGACGCAACAGCGCCGCCGCCAGTTGTTTCTGCGCCGCCGGTTCGCCGTCTTTGCCCCGGGCCTTTTCCAGAGCCTCTCTCGCCTTCGCGATCTCCCGGTTCACCACTTCCAACTGATCCCGCAGTACGTAGTCCCGCAACCCTGGTGCACAGGCAGACACCGGAAGCGTAACAGGCTTCACTGACATTTCCCCAAACAGGACCGGAATGCCCGGCGCAATGGCGCGGCTCGTGTCCGGCTGCTTGTCGTCGCCCCGGCGATGGACGTAGGTCGGCGTCTCCGCGTGCATGTCAAAGGCACGCGGGAGGCCGTTCTTTTCGAAGTCCGGCTCGCCAGGCCACGCATCGAGCCGCACTTGATAGGGTTCGAAAATCGCGCGCATGCGATAGTAGTCCTCGTGGCTGAGCGGATCGTATTTGTGATCGTGACATTTCACGCACTGCATCGTGAGGCCGAGAAAACCGCGGCTGGTGTGCTCCACCACCTCATCGAGCCAGGTCGTGCGGTTGAAAAGATAGTAGCTGCGGCACAGGAAGCCGGTGGCGCGCAGGGCATCGGTGTCACCGGGCGCGATCTCATCCGCCGCCAGCATTTCCTCCATCATGCGGTCGTATCCTTTGCCGGCATTCAGAGACTCCACGATCCAGTCGCGCCAGTGCCAGATGTGCTTTTGGCTGTAGCGGAGCTGCGCATCGAGGCCCCACCAGTCGCTGTAGCGCCAGATGTCCATGAAGTGCCGCGCCCAGTGTTCTCCGAATTGCGGCAGGGCGAGCAGACGGTCCACTACCCTAACCACCGCCTCCGGTGAAGTGTCCGCCAGAAAGGCCGCGGTATCCTCCGGCGACGGCGGCAATCCGATGGTGTCAAAATACACCCGCCTCAGCCACAACTCCGGCGGTGCCGGCGGCTGAGGTTTCAATCCCTTCGCGGCATGGCGGGCCGCGATCAGTTTATCGACCAGGTTGCCATTCCACTCCGGCGCCACCTCCGGCAGTGCCGCACGGCGGGGCGGCTGAAAGGCCCAGTGTGCGCGCGGATCGGGTTCGGGCTGATCATCCGCCGGAGACGCGGCCCCCGACGCGATCCATTCGCGAAAGACCGCCACCTGCTCCGCCGTCAACCGGGCACCCTCCGGAGGCATTCGTTCGTCCTCTTTCTCAGCAGTCACGTGCGCCAACAGGAGCGAGCCTGACATTTTGATCACATCTCCGCCTTCCCCTCCCTTGTGCATGGCTTCCACCGTATCGAGGCGCAGCCCTGCCTTTTGTTTCAAGGCACCGTGACAGGCATAACAGCGCGCCTTGAGCACCGGCTTGATCTCTTTTGCATAATCCACCGCTGCCCGTGCCGGAGCAGCAATGCCAAGCCACGATGTCAGCAGCGCTGCCATGCAAAGGTGAACACGAAAAGACCTCATGGCTGTTGAATACGAAGAACCCGGCAATCCGCTTTCGGTTCTACTTCGCTGCCGGAACCACTGCGGCACTGTCCCCCGCGGCCCACCGCACGGCTTTCCCTATCCACTGTTCCATACCCTTCGTCTGTTCCGGATGAGGTGAACTGCACAGCACCCGGCCCTTGCCAAACTGTCCCGCGACCATCGCGGGTGAGTTCACCATGATCCCGGCGGGCGTGCCGTTTTCCGCGATCTCCGTGCGATAAAACGCGAGCGGTTCAAAGTCGGGAATGGCGTCCATCTTCGCCGGGCAATAGATGGGACCGTTGGCGTAGAGCATATTCACCTTCGACTCCGCTTTGAGCCCGGTAATCTCCTGTCCCTTTGCGGTGAATTCCACCTCCACCTGAGCTTTACCGCGATTGTACTTGGGTGACACCGTTTTGGCATCGAGGACTTTCACGCCCCAGGAAAACCCGCCGCACGCGAGATAAGCACCCGCACAAATGCCAATGTATCCCCCGCCCTTCTCCACAAAAGTCCGCACCTTTTCGAGGCCCGCGTCCTGAAGATTTTTGCTCTGCGCACTGCCGCTGCCGCCGGAGAAAATGATGACCTTCGCATCGCTCCAGTCCACTGTGCGAATCTGTTCGGCGTTCAATTTCACCAACTCCACATCCGGCACCACGGCCAGTTGTGCGGTGATGCGGGGAACCCCTTCGCCGGCGGAGCCTTTATCATCGTAAAGGACCACTTTGATTTTTCGGGATGCCTCACCGGCGTGCGACAACGCGGGAGCGACGGCAAAAAGAAGAGCGAAAACGGACAGCCGGTTCATGGGCGATAAATTTCGACCACGCGCCGCAGACTGTCCAGTTGTGCGGTGCGTATGGTTTCCCCACCAAAGCATGCGCAGGCCAGGCTCGATCCTTACGGGGCCTTT
>DATAIE010001207.1:0-9515 GCA_036262875.1 Verrucomicrobiales bacterium | reverse complement strand
GCGGCCGGATTCTTCACGAGCACGGCGTTGGCTCCCGCAGCGAGGCTGAAGGCGGCGGGGAAGTCGAAATTGACGCCCTTCGTAAAGCGCACGTCCGTCAGATCGATGGCGGAGCCGCTGATGTTCCGGAGTTCGATGAATTCCATCTCCTGCTCGTCCCAGAGAGGATTCCAGCCAGGCGCGGCGATCTCCGCGGCAGTGAGCGCCCCTGGATTGTAGTTGATTTCAGTGACGCGCAGAGCGGCGGCGTAGGCGGAGACGTCAGGGGTGCCGGAGACGAATTGAAGCGGCTCGGACCAGAAACTCCACCGTCCCGTGTTGTCCTTGTGGCGGACGCGGGCCCGGTAGGTATGGCCGGCGCGGAGCACGCTGGTGGGGACGCGCACATCCGGAATGGCCACCGGGCTGGCGGTCGCGATTTCGGCGGAGGTCCAGAGGTTTTCGATTTCGTAGATGCGCGGCTCCGTTGGATCATAAAGCGGAATGCCAGGCGCGGAGATTTCGCCCACGCGCCACTGCACGGCGCTCACGGTGGCGGCTCCCTGAGGATCGTTAAAATCGCTGCTGTGCAGGCGCACATCGTTCACCGGATAGCCGGCGCTGCCGGTGTAGGTGATGACGGGCTTCACCGGGAAGAGCGTGGCGGCGGCGGCATCGAGATCGCCGATGGCTACTCCTGCGGCGGGATTCGTGTTCGCATTGAAGTAGCCGCCGTAGAGGCTTTCCCACTCCAGATATTTCCAGCCGTATCCCTTTTGACGGTTCACGTCGGTATCGGTGCCGGTGCCTCCCGCGTTCGGGCCGGCATTGGTGGCCTTGCGGGTCCACACGGTCGCAGCAGGATAGGTGTTGGTGGTAAAATCCTTGAACCACTGGACGAGCCCCTCGTGGTCGCTGAAGCCGTCTGCATCAGGGTCGGGCAACTGGCGAACCCATGTGCCCGTGGCCACGGTGCCGCCGAGTCCGCCGCGCCCGCCGTCATTGTAGAGAGCGCGGAAGAAATTCCCCTTCGGGCTGTTCTGTCCGGTGTTGGCTCCGCCGCCCGCAGTGCGGGGATGCAGGTTCCACAGATTGGCGTCGAGGTCTGCCCATGTCAGGGTGACGCCCGTGGGATTCACCATTTGAGCGTACTCATCGAGCAACTGGCCGATCTGTCCGCCGCTGTTCCCTGCGTCGCTGGCGAGGAGACTCAGCACTTCCCGGCAGCGGTTCCGGTATTCCTGCGCGATATTGGGCCAGCGCATCATGGCCATGACGGAATTGGGAGCCCCCGCCACGACGACGCCGTCCATGGTCCCGCCCCAGTGAGAGGCGGCAATGAACATCATGTCCAGATCGTAGGCCATGACCTGCCAGCGGTCGTCCGTGGAGCGGTGATAGAAACGATAGTTGTCACCGGGACGGACATCCACATTGCCGACGAGACGGCTGATCGCCATGAAGGTGAAAAGGCTGTTGAGGTCCATGTTGGCCCGGTACCAGGCTTCCGTTTGACCTCCGGCGGCGAGGTTCGTGCGGAAGGTCGTCCAGTCCGTGCCGACCGGTTGATTGGCGGCCTGGTATTTCTGATCCCCGTTGTTTCCTTCGATGGCGTAGATGTTGCCGTCCGGCAGGTTGCGCTCTCCGATGAAATTGCCCTCGGTCGGCTCCAGGGCCAGATAGAGTCCCATGAGGTCTCCGGAATACTGGCCGTTGATGGTGCCGCCCATGGTGGCGTCGGTGACGTTTACACCGGCGGGGTTCACCTCCGCCGCGCGCCGGATGACCCGGAAATGCACATTGGTCGTCCGGAGAGAATTCATCCCCGCGAGTTCGAAGGCCCGGTACGACGCAGCCTCCTCCACGCCGGCGGCGCCGCGATGCACGGACGCCCACGGGTAGGCGTTGGCGTCGAGGCTCACCGAGTTCCACGTTTCCTTGAAGGGACGGCCCCAGTTGTCATAGGCCTGAAAATCGCGGGCGCGGTTGAACTTGATGGCCCATTTGTTTTTCCCTGTATTGTAGGTGGAGCCGATCCCACGCACTTTGTAGAACACGTGGTCATAGACCTTCCCCCTGTAGACAAACGTGCCGCAGAACGGACGGTCGTTGAAGGTGCCGTTGTACTGGCAGTTGTTGACGTCGGCATCGGCGGCGATGAGCTGCCACGGCTCCATGGAATTGATAAGAGCAGCGCTGAATGTCTGAACGGCGGTAGCGGGAAATCCGTTGAACGCCGCGGGCCGCATGGCCCCGCTCCATCCGGGCGCTCCGTCGTAGACGAACCATGCGAAGTTGGGGGATTCGTCGTCTGTGTAAGGCACCTGCACCGAAGAACCCAGCGTGTCCGTGACAGCGAGGCGGTAACGCATGAGACGCCGGTGAACGGCAAGGCTACCGGGTACCGTGACCGTATACGTGCGGTCGCCCGATACGGCGTCCCCGCCCGTGCCGTCGTCCTTCATGGCCAGAGACACCCAGCCGTTTTGATAGGCCGGATTGGGCGGTGGAGTGAGCGTGGCCGTCGTCTGGAGGCACAGCGGGATGTAGGTGCCGGGATCCACGATCTGATACTGAAGCGTCACACTGCCGACGCCGTTCCGGTCGTCCACGACAGCGGTTACTTTCACATCCTGTCCGCTCTTCACGAGGCTTCCCTGCGCGGGGACCGCCACTGCGGCGTAGTCCACATTGCTGACCGCCGGGGGAGCCACCGTATTGTAGTTGGAATTGATACGACCGGGTGTCGGAAGCGGCTGGGTGGACGGAGAGACGGGAATGGAACTGCGCCATGAACCGCCCACGTCATTTTCCAAACCGGGGTTGATGAGCTCCATGGATGAACCGCCGCCTGCCGCGCGTGTTGGCCAGGGGAAGCCCTGCTGATAGTCCACATCGTCGATCTGCACTCCGGAGGCGTTTCTCAGGACGATGTGAGCCCCGCCGTTGCTCAGGGCGCCGGTCCAGGGACCCATGGCTCCCGGGACGTTGTAGGTGGCATTGAGCACTGTGGGATTTTCCGCTACGACGAGGTAGCTGCCCGCTCCGAGGGTGGTGGCCGCGGGAAACACATAGTCCGCCGGGCCGGTGATCATCCAGCCGGAAATGTCGACCGGCGTTGTGGAGGGATTCCACAATTCGATGAACTCCAGGCGTTTCGTGTGATCGTCCGGATCGTAATGCACCTCGTTGATGAAGACGGGGAGCTTTGCATTCGTGGTGAAGGACTGTGGCGGTGTTACCCATGTGGTGCCGCCGGTGTTGGTCGCACGCACGGTCCAGAAATACGGGGTGTTAGGGGAGAGATTGGCGGCGAGGTAACCGAATGCGCCGGGCTGTGCCGCGGACAGGGTGTTGGTGCTGGCCCACGCTGCGGGATTGGTGCCGCCGTTCGTGGTGCCCCAGTAGAAGGTGATGGTGGGAGCCTCATTGCCGATATTGGTAACCGTGCCGTTGAGCAGGGCCGTATAGTCGGTTTCCCCGCTGGCGGGAACCAATTGAATCAAAGGCGCGGAGACGGTGACCGTGGTGAAGGTCTGACTGGCCGGAGACCAAACCGAGCCCGAGGCATTTGTCGCGTAGGCTCGGTAGTAATAAGTGGTGCTGTGCGGCAGTCCGCTGACGGAAGTGTTGAAGCTGCCCGCATAGGTGCCGGGAAGCGTGACGGAGTTTTGCCATGCGGCGAGGCTGGCTCCGCCGTCGGTGGTCCCGTAGTAGATTTTGATGGACGGCGCATCGCCGCCGGTGGCGGTGACCAGTCCATTCAACTGAGCGGAATGGGTGGCGACCAGCGTCGCCGGATCGGTCTGCACCGCCGGGGGAGAGGGTACCGGCGGGACGAACGACCCCGTGGCCGCAGCCCATGCATCGCCGGCGAAGTTGGTGCCTTTGGCCCGGAAATAGTAGGTCACTCCAGGAGTGAGCGGGCTCATGATGCCATTCACCGTCGCTCCATTGGCAAGCGCGGTGCCGAGCGCCACACTGTTACCCCATGATGCGGGGGTGGTGCCGCCGTCCGAGGTGCCCCAGTAGAGCGTGCCCGAGAAGGAGGCGGAATCCCCCGTGCTGGTGATCGTCACCGGTATGGTCGCCGTGGAGGATTGAACGACAGGCGTGCCGTGGGTGAGGGTGCCCGGCGTCGTTTTTGTGAGGCGGATATTGTCGAAATGCGAGCGGCCGGCCCCGCGCGCCCGCACCAGAATGCGGATGGTATTTCCCACGGCGGCGGGATTGGCCGTGGTGTTCATAATGAGAGGAGGGCCGTCGCCAAAAGTGCCCCCGGTGAACAGGGACGCGTTTTTCGATCCGTTGGGACCGTAGAGCGTTTGCACCGTGCCGGTGCCTCCCTGGGCAAACGCATATTGGGAGTCATTCCCCGCCTGCGAGGTGCCCGCGCGATTCCCGACCGCCACAGTTAGGGTATATTCCGCAGCCGCTTCGTAAGTGATTCCCGTGAGGTCCTGCCAGACATCATAGTTGAGTTCCATGCCCAGGTGCTGCGTCCCCTGCGCACTGAATCCGGTAATGTATTCCTGGAATGCCTGAGAGGAGGGATTGCCGCCCGTGCCGGTCCAGCTTGAGAGGGTGTTCGTCCATGCGCCCGCCGCCAGGACGGGCGTCTCCATGCTGAAATTGGGAACAGTGACCGGGGCTGCCCCGGCGGGATGGACGAATCCGGTGAAGACGAGGATGCCGATGGCAAGGGTGAGTAGCCGTTTCATGGGTGCTGCTGAATGGGGGGACGTTCCCGCAGCACCTCAGAACGGCTGGCCGGCTTCCATAGTTAGAGAGGGGGTGGAATCCGTCCGGGCCGCGGGAGTTGCTGCGGACAGGCGGATCGAGGATTTCCGCCATGGCTGCAAGTTTGCCTGGAAATCGCGGATGGAGTCAATCACAATTTATAAGGAGGCCTTAAGATTTGCCGTCGCGGCACTACCTGTGCATCGCGGCACCCGGCCTACCGTACGGGAGCGTTCAATCGTGCAACCATGGTGGTTAGAGGGCCCACGGGATGAGGTGTGCCGCCAGGCAAAGCTCTGCCGCTCACGAGATCTTTGATAGGCGGGCCATCCCCAGGAACCGGAAGCTCGAAGGTTTTATCCTGCGTTGTGTTCATCGCGATGAGCCATGGCCCATAGTGAAGAACATAGAAGGAGGCTTTGCCGGCAAAGACGTTTTCCTGACCGGCTTTGAAGGTGATGCCTTCAGGCACTTTGGCGATGGGCAGCAGTTCACCGGCGTGGGCGGAATGGAAGTCGCCGGGATAACGGAGACCTCCGTTGGCAAAGCCAAAGTTGGTCCAGTCCGGGCGCTTCCAGGTTTGGCCGCTGTTTTCAAACTGCACCTCCTCGCGCACCACGGCGATGCGACTGAATCCAGGCTCGATGAGGTGGACGCGGGCGAGGGCATTCACTGCGTGGCGGCTCCGCCAGTAGAGAGAGGTGTAGAGGATTTCGCCGCCCTGTTTGAGAGCCACTACGCCGTCTTCCGGGTCGGTCCAGACGAAGTCCGGCTGACCCGGCGTCATGGGCAGCCGGTGCGGGGAGGGGGGGAGGGATTGTAATAGAGTGTAGTGGTCCGGGATATCCAGCAGACCGGCCGTCACGCGCCAGCCGCCCTCTTTGACGCGATCCGCGACGGACTGGAAGAACTGGTTGTCATTGAACATTTGCTGCACGCCGCCGGTGAGGTGCGGCTCCAGCGTGACGGCGGCGGCAGCCAGACCGGAGGAGTCCCAGGTATCGCGCTGCGTGTAAGTGACATCCCCGGGGAAATGGTCATCACGCCAGCCGATGACGGTCTCGGCACGCATGGCGCGGAAGCCTTCAGCATCAGGGAGCGGGTACCGGAAAACGGAACGGGCGCGGGCGGCTTTTTCGAGCAGGGCTTTCACCGCCGGGTCGCCGGGCTGGCCAGGGTCCCGGGTGGAATCATAGATTTGGATGATCCAGTCGAGCACCTCGCCGTAGTAGCCTACGAAGCCGAGCTCTTTGGTGAGGCCCTGTGAGGTGAGTTGGAGGTAATGGTCCCCCATGTTGCGGGCAGGGCCCTTGTCCGTCTCGCTGCCGAGCCACGGCTGAAGGCCGGTGGATTCATGCAGGCAGCGAAGCATCGCGGCTTCAGGCAGAGCCCTGCCGGGATCGAGGACGGCCACGCCGCGGTTCGCGCGGTAGATGTTCATGTCCGTGATCATCGACTGGTTGGTGTAGAGCCGGCGGTTCCGCCGGTGCCAGTCGCGGCTGGCGATGAGCATTTCGCACCACGCAGCGCGGCGTTTGATCATGGTGCCGTCGCCGTTTTCGATCTCTTTGTCCCAGTGAGCGGCAAGGGGACTGGCAAGAAGCCGGATGACATCCCCGGCGGGGCCGAGACCGAACCATTCGCCATTGTACATGCCGGGTTCGTTTTGGGCGATCTCCGGATTACTGCGGTAGCGGTGGAAAAGTTCATCCAGGCCGCTAACGATTCTGGGAATGGTCTCCGGGTTGTCCCGCGCACCGGTCCAGGGCACGAACCACGCCCGGGCCAGGAAATGCAACGGCTGCTGGCCCGGAGGGTGGATGTCCTTCAGTGCCTTGCCGATTTCCCGGCGAACCCTGTCCTTTACCTGCTCCAGGACCGCGGGGCCGGGAGCCTGCCGAACAGAGACCGGCGGGAGAGCGCCCTGTTTTTCACCGGGAGGCGGAGTGAAGCAGGTGTCCGTGTGCGAGTAGAGACGGTAAAGACCCCGCGTGGGCTCCTTCATCGGGTGCTGATATTGGGCAAAGGTGTTTCCGTAGCCCCACATGCGGCCCGTGGAGCGGATTTCGAAGGTGAGCTGTGTCTGCCCCTTCGTCAGTTCCTCGGGAAGCGGGGTGGTGCGGTAATAAAAGCGCCCGTTGAAGCCGCGCTCCTCGCTGCCCGGATCGAGAATTTCCACGTCTCCCAGGTGGCGGTAGCCGATTTGTTTTCCCCCGCAGTAGAGAATGAGCCGGTCCAGGCTGACATCGTCACCCCAAAGGCGGAGGGTGACGTAATTCGGCAGTGCAGGATCAATCCGGAGGGTGAAACTGACACTGCCGCCCTGCCAGTCCTCTTTCGCAGAGGGCAGGAGCCGCCGTGCCGGTTCCCCCAGTCCGCCCGTGAGGATTTCGCTGCGGTTTGCGCTCAGGGAATGGGCCTTCTCCGACGCCTCGTCACCGAAAGTCAGCGTATCCAGGAGCCCGGCGGCGTGGCCGGCAGGGAGAGAGACGAAGAGCAAACAGATACCAATCAGATGCAGAAGCATACTCTTCATACGCAGGTGGAGAGGGCATTCTCCCCGGATATTCTCCCTCCTGCTTAGGGGATTCTAAAAAATTTGCGGGAAGTACTGGATATTTTTGTACAGCTCATTAGAATGCCCAGAAATTCAGGAGAGCTTAAATAATCTGTCACATGCACGAATTCTTATTGACCCTGAAAATTAAGGTTGCTAAAGGTTACTGATGAAATCTGCAATTTCCATGGTTTTTTCCCAATTTCGATGAGCATTCCGACCTTCTCCCTTTGCTTCCCGGCCCTCCTTCCTCTATCGAAGGAGCGCCCCGGAGACGCAGACGGAGGGGTTTCCGGAAAAGTGGGAAAAGGGGTTGATGATCAAGCATTTAAGGCGGGTTTTCGGTCCGCGGGGCACACGTTTTCGGGAGCCTTGCTGGCTGCCGGTGAACTCAACCAGGGAGGCGAATAAAATGCACTGGAATTTTCTAAGTTCTCTAGGCTGGTCTTACAAATCGGCTTTACGAAAAAAGTGCGATCCCTTTTGGGGCAGGCTTCCCGGACCGGCATTGCAGCCCGCCGGACCCGCATTGAGGTGGAGTCATCTTGCAGGGACGGGAGTGCCAATAGTGAAAGACTGGTTAACAGGAAGACGGCAGACGCAACCGCCGGGCACGCGATGGACGAATCTCACTGCGTCGGAGGGCCACGGGCACCCTGCGCCGGAGGGAGAGGACCTGGAGGGGATTTACCACATTCCGGTTATGCCGGATGAGGTGGTGGAGTGGCTGGCTCCCGACCCGGGGAAATTGATCATGGATTGCACATTTGGAGGCGGCGGTCATACCCGCCGTCTGCTTGCGAGCGGTGCCGGGGTGCTGGCTCTCGATCGCGATGCGGATGCGCTCATGCAGGCCGCCGAACTGGCGGGAGAGTGGCCTTTCGATTTTGTCGCCCTGCGCACCACGTATGACCAGTATCCCGCGATCCTTGAAGAAGCGGGAGTCACTGGGGTGGACGGCATCCTGCTGGATGTGGGAGTCTCCAGTTGGCAGGTCGATTCACCAAACCGCGGATTCTCTTTCCGGTTCGACGGTCCCCTCGATATGCGGATGGACCGCGACGCCCCGCTGACTGCGGAGGAAATCGTGAACACCTGGCCTCAGGAGGAACTGGCGCGGATTTTTTATACCTACGGCGAAGAGAAGGCTTCTCGCCGGGTGGCTGCCGCGATAGAGGCGCGCCGCAAAAAGAGGGCGATCACGACGACCGCTGAGCTGGCGGAACTGGTGGCGACCGTGGTGCCGAAGCACAGCGGAGCCCATCCCGCGACGAAAGTGTTTCAGGCGCTGCGCATCGCTGTGAATGATGAGCTGGGCTGTCTCGAGCGCGCACTCACCGAGGCCCACCGGTGGCTGCGTCCCGGAGGCAGGCTGGCAGTGATTACGTTCCATTCACTTGAAGACCGGCTCGTGAAGAACTACATGCGGAAACACTCGGAACCGTTCGTCGACCGTCCCGAGTGGCCGGCGGCGCGTCCGAATCCAGAGTGCTTCTACCGTCTGCCGGTGCGCAAGGCCATTACCGCCAGTGAGGCGGAACTGGCCGCCAATCCCCGCGCAAGGTCCGCCAAACTCCGTATCGCCGAACGCATTTCCTGAATCACCCCGCCATGGCCCGCCGCCGTCAGCAAAGCTACCGCAATCCCATCCGTCCAGGCCTTCTGGCCAACGGGATCATTGCGTCCGTCATCCTGGCGGGCATCGGCATGACCTACGCGTGGCTGGGCTGGCAGAAGAAGGCGCGCGGCGATCAGAACAACGCCACGCGCAATACCATCGAACAGTTGAACAGACAAAAGCAGGCGCTCCAGGTGCGGATGAAGGCGAAGCTGGATATGCAGGACCTGAAGCAGCGTGCGGACAGCATGGGACTGGGATTGATCGACATCACCGACCAGGACCCCAACAGCACGGTGGAGCGTCTGAAATTCGTCGCAGGGGACAGCCTTGCGAAGTTCCATTTGGTACCATCCGAAAAAAGTGAAAACTAAGGTCCCGGTTACACGCATAGAGCCAGGCGACAGCACCCTGCGGGGCAGGCTGGTGCTGGCCGGAGGTGCGCTCCTGACCCTCTTCAGTTTGATCTCATGGCGGCTGATTTATCTCCAGGTGGAGCAGCACGATCACTTTGCCTCGCTGGTGGATGTGAAGCATCAGCGGAAGGTGGATCTGGAGGCGCACCGGGGACGAATTTTTGACTCGCGCGGGCAGTTGCTCGCCGGCGACGAACCCGTGCAG
>DATAIE010001206.1:0-1648 GCA_036262875.1 Verrucomicrobiales bacterium | reverse complement strand
GGAGATGCTGTGCATGAAGGACGGCGCACCGCTGAAGCTGGATACACCGTGGACGGCGGCGGAGATTTTCCAGGTGCAGTATGCACAGGCGAATGACGTGCTGTGGCTCACGCACCGGAACCACTGGCCGCGGCGGCTGGTGCGGAAATCGCTGGATGCATGGGAGATCGCGGAATTGCCCGTTATCTTCCCGCCGCTGCGCGATGAGAACGCGGAGCGCATCACGCTGAAGGTGGCGACGGAGTCCACGGGCGTTTTTCTGACGGCCTCGGCGGATGTCTTCCAACCGGAGGATGTGAACGGTTACTACGGGATCAATCACCGGCGGAATCTCCCGTTTGCGGATCTGGACCTCGGAAAGGGCAGCGGCACGGCGTCCGCCATCCTGGCGCTCACCGCGGCTCCCACGGTCGGCACCACCGTGGAGATCGGCCTCCAGAGTCCCTACAAGACCTATAAGTGGGTAGCCGATGGCACCGCCGCAAAGCCCTACGAGGTTTCTGTGGGCACGGACAAAAAGTTTGCCGTGGCCAATCTCGTCGGCGCCATCAACAGCTCCACCGCCGCCGGCAGCTTTGGCCCGGGCACGCCGGCGCATCCGGATGTAAAGGCGGAGGATGGCGGGGCCTTCGATGCGGCCACCGCCGCGGAGGCTTTTCTCACCTGCACCGACAAGGAGCTCACCTCGGGCCGATACCCGGATCAGGTGACCATCGACGGGCGCGTCTATCTCTTCTTCGGTGCCGGTGCCACGTTCAACAAAGGCGGCATGGTGTTGAAAGGCGACACCATTGCGGAGAGCCTGCAAAATCTCATCTACGCTATCAATCTCACGCCCGGATTTGCCGGCACCCGCTACGGCTCGGCCACGCTGGCGCATCCCACGGTGGCGGCGGACCCCACGGTATCCGGCAACTCCATTCGCATTCACGCCCTGACGACCGGCACGGACGGCAATCTCATCAAGATCAGCGTGGAGAACACTTCGCGGCTTTCCTGGGGCGGTGCGAAGACGCTGCTGAACGGCTCGGCTGCCAGCACGCACAAGCTGCGCATCACCGCGCGGAAGGCCGGCCTCGAGGGGAACGATATTCACGTCGGCACGTCCGCCGACAGCGCGGGCAAGTGGGTGCCTGCCCACAATCTCGACGGCGGCGTGAGCCTGGGCTTTGGGGATACGCCCTACACCAGCGAGCGCGTGCGCGTGAACGGCAACTGGGAGGTGGTGACCTACGGCCACTGGACGGGCACGCTCATTCTGGAGCAGCTCCGCGTGGCAAATGCGAGTCCCGACCTGGAGGAATGGGAAACCGTGCGCACCTGGACGAGCCGCAACGATTTCAATACAAACACGAACGGCGAGACGGAGGGCGAGAAAATCATGCGCCTCCGCTACAGCGGCACCGGCGTGGAGGCGGACGATGCCACGCCGCGCGCCACCCTCACCGCGCTGGATGTGGTGATCCGCGGACTGGTGAAGGTGACGGCCTTTGAAACGCGGCAGCGCGTGGCGGTGACCATTGTGCGCCAGCCGGAGAGCGAAGCCCCCACCTACGACTGGGCGGAGGGCGCGTGGAGCACGCGGCGGGGGTTTCCCTCGGCGGTCACGCTGCACCAGCAGCGGCTCGTCTTCGGGCGGGACAGCACG
>DATAIE010001205.1:0-3471 GCA_036262875.1 Verrucomicrobiales bacterium | reverse complement strand
CCTGCTGCAGGCAGTGCCAGTCGACGCCGGACTGCTCATGCGGCTGCGGCTGGACGCCACACTGGTATTGCTGACGCTCTGGTACGAGCTCGACACGGCCATTCATGAGCGCGGCGAAGCCCCGCCGGTGACCATCAGCGTAGAGTCCCTCACCGATTCCCTGCGCACCAAGTTCGAACCACTGCGAAAGACGATTCCGGCACCGACACGGCTGCGGGAAATCCTGACGCTCGCACAAAAGAAGAATTTGATCCGGTGGGAACCCGCGGATCCGATCGAGCAATCGCGCATCACCATTTGGCCCACCCTCCGGCGCATCATTCCCTTTCAGGACCTGGAAGACTGGACACGGCATGCGCAATCCTTCACTGTGGACCCGTCCGCGCCGGTCGAAGCGCCGGATGACTCTGACCATTCCGCCTCATGAGCCGCCAGATTCGCCTGACCAAACTCCACGCGCTCAACTGGTATGGCTACTGTGACAGTCTGCCGGTTTCTGGAAACCTGCTGCTGGCCGGTGTCTCCGGCTCGGGAAAGTCGGTCCTCATGGACCTCATTCTCATCGTGTTGCTCGGAAGTGAACGCGCGCGATACGGCTTCAATCGTGCGGCCACGGGCCAGGCTTCCGGGCGCACGCTGAAAGGATATTGCCTCGGAGACACGAAGGAGGAGGAGTCCGGCACTCCGCAGCATATGCGCCCGAACGGCGCGATCACTTACGCGGCGCTCGAGTTTACCTGGCCGGGAGGGAAGCGTGTCGAGACCTGGGGCCTGCGCATCGAATTCGCAGGAGCGGCGGAGAATTCACCGCGGCATCTCACTTCGTTCTACTGCGAGAGTGCGCTGGGACGGGCCGACTTTCTCGACGACGAACGGCGTCCCCTCACCCTGGGCGCCTTCCAGGCCCTCATCGAACATCACGGGGGGCGGTGCTTTCGCACGCAGGACGACTACCGCCGGGACATGGCGGTCACGGCGCATCTCAATTTCGACCGCGCGGTCCTGGACCGGCTGCTGCCCATGGCCATGTCCTTCACCTTCCGCAGCCGGTTCAACGACTTCTGCCGGGAACACATTTTACCGGCGGAGGCGATCGATATTTCCCAGGTCACTTCCAGTTATCGCGCCTTTCGTCAGTACGAAAGCGAACTCGCAAAACTGAACGATCAGTTGTCGCGCCTGGAGACGATCCACAAGCTCTACGGGAAACACAGCACTGCCGTTTGCGAGGCGGCAGTGATGCAGTACTTGGAACATCATTATCGTATCCATCACGCACGCGGGGTGCGTGATGACAAGGCGGCCGCTCTTGAACGGCTGAGGGTGGAACACGCGGCGGAACGCGAAAAACTGGAGGCCCTCTCGCAGCAGATCGCGGAGATGGAGGAGAACAGCAAACGCCTCGGTAATCTGATCGGCGAAACTCCGGATGGAAAACTCTATCTCCATCTTCGCGGTGAGAATCAAATGCTTGCCCGGCAGATCAGTGATCTCAAGGCCCGCGGAACCACTGCCCAGGAGGCTCTCGCGGCCCGCGTCAGGAACAGCCAGGCATGGCTGGATGACCTGCGGCGACTGGACCTCTCCCTTTCCTCCAGTGTGCCTGCCGCTCTGGAAAAGGCCATCCGGACTCTGGAAAAAGGCGGTCTCCCACAGGCGGAGGATCATCTCGATACCCTCATCGACCGGGCCGCGGAGGCGGGCAACGAACTTGAGCGCGCCGCCGCTCCCCTGCTGAAACGACTTACGGAAATCCGCCGCCGGCGCAATCTCCTGCGGGAGGAAATCAGCCGGCTCAAATCGGGCCGCCTGCCGTTTCCCGAGACACTGAGGGACGTGCTCAATGACAAGCTTTCGTGGCGCGGAGCCGACCCGCCCGCACGGCACTTGCGGGAGCTTTGTGAAGTTACCGACGAAGCGTGGCGTCCAGCTCTTGAAGTGGCCTTCACGAGGAAGTTTGCGGTCGTGGTGGAGGCGGACGATTATGAAGAGGCGGAACGCGTCTTCCACAGTCTCAATGCCGCGGACTTCGGGGCGGAGACGGGCCGTGAATCGCTTCTCAATCCGGCGAAGGCACTCAAACTGCCAGGCAAAGTGAACCCCGGCTCGCTGGCGTCAAAACTGCGCACGGATCATCCGGTGGCGGCGGCCGTTATCACCCATCTGTTTGGAGACATCATCTGCGTGGAGAAACTATCCGAATTGCGCGCCCATTCACAGGCGATCCTGCCGGACGGATTCATGAGTCGCGGCGCGTTTGTGGAGCGCCGGCGGTTTTATGATGGCAATCCTTTCATCGGTGCCAACGGGCTGCAGCAGCAACTGGCCTACAAGGAACAGCAGGACGCGGAGCTGACGGCGGCAGAGACTCGCGAGGCCCCGCTGGAGCGCGCGGTAAAGGACGTACAGGACCGCTTCGGCAGAACTTTCCGGCCCGGTGACTCCCTCAAAAGCGACCTCGCAGAAGCCCGGCAGTTGCCGGAAAAACAAAAGAAGCTGGACGATAACATCAAGCAGCTCAATACGCTGGACCGGCAGGCGTTTGAAGAACTGGAACAGCAGTTGGCTGCCGCCGAACTCCAGCTAAGGCTGGCCCGCGACGAAGAGCGGGAGCTGCTCGGCAGCGGCAGGACAAAGGACGTGGAACGCGGTGAGCGTGAACTGAGAAAACTGGAGGGCGAGCATTCGGAGGCGGAGGACCGTTTCAGCCGGCTCAAACTGAGCCTCGATATTTCACAGCACCTCCCGCGTTACGAGGAGGCACGACGCGATTTTGACGAGCGCTGGCCGGGGAAAGACGCCTCCGCTGCGGAATGCGCGCGTCTTGCCGCCGCCGCCGGAAAGGAGGAAGCCGCGCTGTGGCCTCAAGTGGTCAGCGAACGGGAAAAGCTGGCCATCGAGCACAACCGCTACGGGGATCTCGATGCGCAAGCGAAGAGCAACGCGGCATGGGAGAAGCACCGGCAGCGCATTGCCGGAGCAGACATTGCCGACTATTCGGACAAGGCCCGGCGCGAACAGCGGCTGTGGGGCAATCTCTTCCGCGAGCATGTGCTGGAGAAAATGCGGGCGGCGCTCAAGGAAGTGGAGAACCTGATCATTCTGCTGAACAATTTCCTGAAGCGCCCCATCGGTTCCAGCCGCTACCGTATCATCTCATGGGCCAACAAAGACTTCGCTCTGCAACACCGCATGCTGGAGGCCAGTGCGCTGGCAAAGGAGGATGAGCTTTTCTTTGCGAGTGCCGATGCCGGTCTCCGCGAGGCCGTCCAGCAGTTCCTGCCCCTTCTGACCGAACAGCCGGACAGCAAGGAGGCGCTGCGATTGCTCGACTACCGCAATTACTTCGAGTACGACATGGAAGTCCACAACACTGCGGAACCGGGCAGCCCGCCCGTTCGGGTGGACCGGAAGTCCGACCTCTTCAGCGGCGGTGAAAATCAGTCTCCCTATTTCATCGCAGTCCTTGCC